>NZ_JBFUBU010000004.1:0-139487 GCF_056405595.1 Polaromonas sp. P1_G1 | reverse complement strand
GTGACATGGCCTGTTGGGCTCGTAATGGTCTGCAGGTCGCCGGCCGCGTGGCCGGTTTCGTTGGGCGCCGTGCCGCTGAAGGCCGCCGCCGTGTAGTAAGCGTAGGTCGTGGTGCGGTTCAGCGTGTCCTTGGCGGTCAGCATACGGCCGGCGGCGTCGTAGGTGTACTGAGTCGTCACCGTCGATGCATCGGCCGACAGCGTTGCGATATTGGGCGCGGGATAGGCTGATGGCGTAAATGCGGCCGTGTAGCGTGCCTGGCCTTTGGTCACACGGATGTCGTCGTAGTAGACGACATTGGAGTTGTTGTTGTAGCCGAAGGCCATGCCGTTCGCGTTACCGATGGGGGCGGTCCAATCGCAGTCTCCGTTGGCCTGGCCATTGACATAGGTATAAATCTTTGCGCCGATCCTGACGTACGCCACGTGAATCCAGGTATTGGCCAGATTGCCCAGGCCGCCACCCGTCAAGCAGTTGACCCCGTCGCTACCGAAAATCCAGAGGCGGTTGCCTGAAAAAGCGAAATCGTGGTACGTCGCGCCACCACCGCCGAGCCGCACGGCAATCGTGCCAGACATGGTGCTGGCGGGTTTCATCCAGAATTCGACGGTGAAGTCCCCGGGAAGCGTGAAGTCGCCACTCAGGTTGCCATAGTCGCCGTAGTCGGTCGATGCGGGAATGTAGATGGACGAGCCGCCGAACTTGCTTTCCGCGGTGCTGATCTGCGCATTCCGCTTGAGCGTGCCGGTGGCCGCCCGCGTGCTGCTGTCCACAATGGCTTTGGRGCCATTCGCTGCGTCGCCATGCAGCAGCAGTATGTTCTTCGCGTAGTGGGCATCCGCCACCTTGGGTTGCGCCGGATTGAGATTTAAAGGATCGCCAAACTGCTGGGTCGGCGGAGTGAAGGCTCCCCAGTAGCGAGCCGCACCATTGGTAATTCGCACTTCGTCCAGGTAACCGTTCAAAGCTCCCCATGCATTGAATTGCTGGCGGCCCAGCTGGAAGCGCCCCAAAACAAACGAATCCGTGTTGATTTGGCTCACGACAGCGCCCGCCTGCACCCCATCCAGGTGCAGAATCCAGCTTCCGTTGCTTCGGCTCAGCGCAACGTGGTGCCACACGCCTGTCGATATGACAGGGCCGACGATGGAACGGCTTTCCGACCAATCACTCGTGGCCAAGTACGCGTTGAGTTTGCCAGTTGAATCGACGGTCACACGACCCATACTTACCGAATCGTCTGATCCCCAACCGAATATGACCCGGTCCGCGCTTGCCTGCGCGTTGAGCTTGACAAACATTTCAATGGTGAGATTACCGGTCATTTTGAGCGTGTTGTCGGGGCCATAGCCGAAAGCGCTCGCGCCTGTGGTGCTGTCCAGGCTGATGGACGAGGCGCCGAATTTGCTGTGCGCTGTGGTGACCACAGGATTAGCTGCTTTTCCCGAATAGCTTTTCATGTACGAGCTGCTGTCCACAAACACGGGCGAGCCGGCGCCGTCTTCGCCGTGAAGCAACAAAACCACCTTGTCGATCAGGGCATCGCTGCTACCGGCGGACGGATCATCGAAGGCGGCGCCACTTGCCATTTCGACCACCGATTTGCACAGCAGGTTCAAGGCCAATACCGTGGCGCAAGCCACGGTATTGGCCAGGCCCTCGACGCGCACCACCTGCTGGTTTTTGGCGTCATAGGCGTAGCAAGTACGTTCACCCTGGAAGTTGTCATGCGACAGCAGGTTGCCCCGGGCGTCGTAGGTCGAGGCGTTGCTGACCGCCGGAGAGCCGGAGCCCGCGGGCTGGCTGATGCCGGCCAGCACGGGATAGCCATTGGGCATCACGACGTTGGTGGTAGACGTTGTGCCGGTCGCATCGGTCACCTGCAGGCCCGAGGGCGCCTGCCAGGTGTGGTTGCGGTACCAGGTGTTGGGGTAATAGAGCGCATTGCCCACCACCAGGGTTTCGGTGACTACGGCCTGCGGTGGCGTGGTGTACGTGGCACTGTAGTGGTCGGTGCCCAGTGCGCCGTCGCTCGAAACCGCATTACCCGCCGTGTCGTAGGCCCAGGTCGCCAGGCGCACATTGTTTTCGTCGGTCTTGCCGGTCAGGGCCCAGGGCAGGCCGGTGTTCTCGTACTGGAAAGTACGGACCTTGCCGTCCTGCCAGGTCAAGCCGGCCAAGTTCTTCGCGCCGTCGTAGGCGGCCGTGATGATGCGGCCGTCAGGCGCGGTGATGGTGGAGACCAGTCCGTCCGAGGTGGCAACCCCGCCCGCGGGCAGCGTGTAGCCGAAGCTGATGGCGCGGCCCATGTTGTCGGTCACTTGCGTCAGGTAGCCGGCCGCCGGTGCGGCGGCACCTGCAGCGGTGCTGTAGGTGTAGGTGAGGGTGTTGCCCTTCCTGTCGGCGGACGAGGTGATCTGCCCCGCGCTGTTATAGGTCTCGAGTACGCCTGAGGCCGAATCGAAGAAGCGGTAGCCGCCCGTGATAATCGCCAGACTGTCATTGATACCCGGGCCAGGCACATAGGTGCCGCCGTTGCCCAGGTAAGCGGTCACCCCAAAACTGACCAGGCGTCCATCCCCGCGATAAGCCTCGATCCCCGTGCCGCCGGCCTTGACATTCAGGCGGCGGTGAAAGCTGCTGCTCCACAAAGGACCAAATGAGGGAAGGTCTTTGAACTGCGCGGCGGAGCCCAGCCCATCCGCCTTGGCCGTCATCTGGCGCAGCGTGTCATAAGTGAGGTAAAGCGCTTGCCCGCCAATAGCCAAGTCGGTGGAGACAACCTCCTTCTTGGCACCGGTCATTGGATAGATCGGGTTACCCCCTTTCAGCCTCCCGGCGCAAGCCGGACATTCCTGCAGTCCCGGGTAGTGATCGACAATATTGGCGCAACCCCCTCCAGTGATGTTGGGGCCCGTCTTCACCAGGCGCGCATCCTGGCAGGAAAATTTGACATAGGCCTGCATCACAGCATCAAGGTTGTCTACAACCTGCACGCTGCCATCAGACCCCGTCACGGTGTCGGTCCTCCTCAGGCCGCAATAACCGTGGGCATTCACCACAGCCGGGCTTGCGGGTTCCACGCAATCAGCGGCTCCGGGGTAAGGGGCTTTGGAAAAGGTTGAGAAGATGATGTACGTGACGCCATTGCAAGCGCCGAAATCGCACCGTGAAGTTGTCCCCTGGGGCCAGGCTGCGTTGTAGTTCACCTGGATCGTCGACACCATTGCGTCATAGAGCGCATTGGCCGTTTCGTAGCAGTTGCCGGCCAAATACTGGTCGCCATAGGCGTTTGCATTGGTACCACTCTGCGCACCACCGTTGGTCCAGCAATAGTCCAGCCGCGGGCTGGGCGTTGTCGTCGCGGCCAAGGCCGGCGCCATGCAGGCCAGCAAGACCAGGCCGCACAGCCATGTTGAGAAAATTCGGCCCTGACGGCTGAGATGTTGCACTGATATCAATTGCTCGCTCCTGTGACTTGCTGGATCCGGTTCAATGCGTCGTAAACGCGGGTAATGTTTCTTTGCAGATTGCCTGAGGGGTCCTTGACTTGCTCGCCGGTTTTGTTGCCGGCGTTGTCGAGGGTGTAGGTGACGGAGTTGCCTTTGGCGTCGGTCACACCTGTGAGGCGATGCGCTGCGTCGTAGCTGTAGCCCAGCGTTGTGCCGTCCGGCAGTGTTGCGCCTGTCATCTGGCCTGCGTTGTCGTAGCTGTAGCTGGTGGTGCGGGCCGTGCCGCCTGGAGGCGTCACCGTCACGCTGCTGGTCCAGCCGCGCGGGGTGTAGACGGTGTCGGTGACCACGCCATTGGGATCGACCATTCGGAGTACGCGCCCTATTCCGTCATACAGCGGGAATTGCGTGACATGGCCCAACGGACTAGTGATGGACTGGAGGTCGCCCGCCGTATGACCTGTGGCGCTCGGATCAATGACCGGATGGGTATCTGGAAATGCCTGGGCGGGTGGGGTGAAATTGGCCGTGTAGCGGGCCAGGCCCTTGGTGACACGGACATCGTCCATATAACCATCAAACTCGCGATCGCCTGACGCATAGCCCCCGCCAATGCGGAGCGGGTTGGGTGAATCCGCCTTGAGCCAGGTTGCGCGCGTAGCCTGCAGTACGCCGTTGATGAAAAGTCTTGCGTTGATACCGTCGTCCGTCAGCGCCACATGGCTCCAGACACCAACCTGTAATGGCACCGTACTGGTAAGCCCGCTTGTAAACAGCCAGGACGCGTTATCTGACGAACCAAGGACGTAGATGAGACCGGTCGATGCAGCCATATCAATCCTTATTGGCGCGAAGCCAATGTGATCGGTTTGCATAAACAACCACGTACCAATCGCCTTGAGGCTTGATGGCCGTATCCAGAATTCAATCGTGTACGAGGCAGGCAAATGGAAGTCAGGACTGTCGGCCACTGCGATCGAGGTATTGGACGCATCAACTCCATCAAAAAACAGCGAGGAGCCACCGAATTTGCTCTGCGCGGTCCTGATGCTCGCGCCACCCACCACCGTCACGACTTTGGGGTTTGGGCTACTGTCGGTAATGGTGGTCGATCCATTGGTGCCGTCGCCGTGCAGCAGCAGGCTGACCTTGTCAAGGTTCGAATCTCCACTGACGCTGAAACTGGTGTCGGCATAGTACGCATAGGCGGTACTCGGGCCAAGGGGTGGACTGGTGTTTGGAAATGCCTGGGCGGGTGGCGTGAAGTTGGCCGTGTAGCGGGCCAGGCCCTTGGTGACACGGACATCGTCCATATAACCGTCAAACTCCCGATCGCCTGACGCATAGCCCCCGCCAATGCGGAGCGGGTTGGGTGAATCCGCCTTGAGCCAGGTTGCACGCGTAGCCTGCAGTACGCCGTTGACGAAGAGCCTTGCGTTTGTACCGTCGTCCGTCAGCGCCACGTGGCTCCAGACGCCAACCTGTAATGGCGTCGTACTGGTAAGCCCGCTTGTAAACAGCCACGACACGTTGTCTGACGAACCCAGGATGTTGATGAGACCGGTCGATGCAGTCATATCAATCCTGATTGGCGCGAAGCCAATGTGATCGGTTTGCATAAACAACCACGTACCAGTCGCCTTGAGGCTTGATGGCCGTATCCAGAATTCAATCGTGTACGAGGCAGGCAAATGGAAGTCAGGACTGTCGGCCACTGTGATCGAGGTATTGGACGCATCAACCCCGTCAAAAAACAGAGAAGAGCCCCCGAACTTGCTCTGCGCGGTCCTGATGCTCGCGCCACCCACCGCCGTCACGACTTTGGGGGTTGGGCTGCTATCGGTAATGGTGGTTGATCCATTCACGCCATCGCCGTGCAGAAGCAAGCTGACCTTATCAAAACTTGGGTCTCCGCTACCGGCACCAGTGCCGGAGTAGTAGCTATTCACATCGGTGGTGCTGATGAGGCGGCCAGTTACGTCATAGCTAAATACCGTGGCCCGCGCAGCGGCAGATGGGTCAGGTGTGCCGTTGGCCAGGGTGGCCTGTACGACCTGCTTGCACACCAAAGGCATGACCTTGCCGTTGGGCAAAGCCGGCGCGCTAGTGCAGTTAGCGGCGATGTTGCCATTAAACGGATCTGGCTGGCCGTGGTAAACCGTGCTTGTGAGCAGCAAAGGCTGGCTCACCTTGACAGGAAGATTCCAGTCGGCGTGCCAGCTTGTTTCCGTCTTGCGGCTCCCCGCGGGCAAGGTTGATCCTGCCGGCAGGACGCTGGCGCAGGCCACCGTGGTGGCCAGGCCTTCAACCCGCACGGTCTCGCGGTTGCCGCTGTCATAGGCGTAGCAACTGCGTTGGCCGTCGAAGTCATCCTTGCTGGCCAAGTTGCCGCCGGCGTCGTAACTCATGGCATTGCTGGCCGCCGCGCAGCCCGAGCCCGCGGGCTGGCTCATGCTGGTAAGCGCCGGCATGCCAAACCGGTTTTGCACGCCCATGGCCGCGGTGACCCCATTGGGAGTGGTGAGTACCGGGCTGGCCGGCATTTGCCAGGACCTGCTGCGACTGAGCACATTGGTGCCGGCGTTGTAGCTGCTGGCAACCGACACCGCCGGCGGGTGGGCGTAGCTGACGCTGAAACGGTTCACGCCACCGGCGTGTTCAGTCGAGACGGCGCGGCCTTGCGCGTCGTAGCCAAAGGTCGAATAGCGGGTGTTGTTCTCATCCGTCACGCCCGTCAGGGCCCAAGGGAAGCTGGTGTTCTCGTAGAGGAACTGGCGAACCTTGCCATCTTGCCAGGTCAGCGACACAAGATTCCCGCTTGTGCCATAAGCCGCGGTGATGGTCCGGCCGAGGATGTCGGTGATTCTGGTGATATGTCTGGCAATGCCGTCGGTGGCATAAGCAAAGCGAATGACTCGGCCATCGCTGTCCTGGATGGAGGCTAGATCCTGCGCGATATAAAAGAAACTCAAGACCTTGCCTCCGGCGGTGACCAGGCTGGTGAGCTTGCCGGTGCTGTCGTAAATCTCCTGTATGCCGCTGCCAGGGTCCGTCAGGCGATAGCCGCCGGCAATGACTGTCAGGGTCTCGCTGCGGTTGGCCGCGGCACTGAACACACCAGTGCCCGTCCCCGTAAAGCTGAGGATGCGGCCGTTGCCGCGTGACAGCGTCGCGGTCTTGAGAGTGGGTGCCACCACCAGTTTGCGGTGCAGGTTGGTGAACCACAACTCGCCGAATGAGGCTTGATGGTTGTAAGTAGACGAGACGGAACCCGGGGCTTTGGAGGCGCTGTCGTAGGTCAGTGTCAGGGCGATGCCGCCTACCTCCATCCCGGTCGCAACCAGCTCCACCTTGCTGCCTGTCAATGGATAGAGGGGATTGCCAAACGGTGGATTGGGATCTATCGACTTGGGACAGGACAGCGGAAGCGCGGGCTCCTGCGCGGCATTGCTTTCCTCCAGAATGGCACAGGAGTTGTTGCTCGGGGCGTCATCAAAGCCGTCCTTGCAAACGCACGAAGCGCCCATCTTTTTTGAGTTTTCAGGGCAAGAACAGGACAGCATGCCGGCGGTATAAGTCAGGCCACCGTCACAAGAGCCCATCAGCTGCAACACCGATATCCAGTAAGGTTCCCCACCCGAATTAGGGGCTATTGCCCAGCATTGCTGCTGAACTTCCGGGTGATCCGGCCTGGGGTTCACATGGTGATAGACAGAACCGGCGGCACCGAAGCCTTGACTGACCACATAGGGTATGGATTTGACGCAGGCCGCTTCCGGGGTCGTGGTGTAGCCAGGGACACCGGTGGAATCTCCTGGATTCCACTTGATCAAGGGCATCGTTGCAGGGAATGCAGCCATCGCTTCTGACTGGACAAATACAAGCACCAAGACCAAGACACTGATGAAGCTCCTGGACAGTAATAGCAGCAGAAAATTCAATTGCTCGCTCCTGTGACTTGCTGGATCCGGTTCAATGCGTCATAAACGCGCGTGATGTTTCTTTGCAGCTTGCCCGACGGGTCTTTGACCTGTTCGCCGGTCTTGTTGCCGGCGTTGTCGAGGGTGTAGGTGACGGAGTTGCCTTTGGCGATCGAAAGACCCGGAGCAGCCATAGATGGAAATCGGCGACCGAAGACATGCCGCCTTGCCAGCCGAAAACACCCCACCCGCACCGCACCCGGCGCAAGCCATTCAAACAATCCCATGGGATCCCTCGTTGATTTTTTCTTATTCGCTTGGGCCAACTTGAGCCATGCAAACGAGCCCGGAGTCTAGTGACTGGCAGTGCGCCTGTCATCCTTCATCTGCAGTAAATAATTCTTAAGTGTGCGTATAGACAACACAATCTCCGGCCTCCTAATTTCCACCCTTATCAATGCCATACTCTTCTGGCAGAATCCGACCGGCTCAGGCGTTAGCGGGGGTTGTTTCGGTGCAATTTCCTTCTGGATTGAGTACCTTTTCAGTATCGATTTGCGCCGGGTTAAGTCCCGGTTAAGTAAAACCACAGCGCAGGTCACGGCAGACGGCATGGCCGTCGAAAAATAAATATTTCCCATCGCGTCCGCAAAATGCATGGACTCATTTCCCTGGGAGGGGAAACTTTTTGAATCTCTTCACGCATCCAGCGCGAACCCACTCCGTTCCCACCGGCTCCAAACGCGCACACGGCTTCACGCTGCTGGAGCTACTGGTGGTGGTGGTCATCATCGGCCTGCTGGCCGGCCTGGTCGCGCCGCGCTACTTTGATTCGGTCAGCAAATCCAAATCCAAGATCGCCAAGGCGCAGATCGAATCCCTCGACAAGGCGCTGGACCAATACCGGCTCGACGTGGGCAGCTACCCCACCGCGGAACAGGGGCTCAGCGCGCTCAACACCCAGCCTTCGGGCGTCGCCAAATGGCAAGGGCCTTACCTCAAGAAAGCCCTGCCGGCCGATCCCTGGGGCAATGACTACGCCTACGTGCTGCAGCCGGGCGCGCTGGCCATCGACATCATTTCCTACGGCGCCGACGGCAAGCCCGGCGGCACCGGCGAGGCGCAGGACGTCTCGCTGCATTCGGCCAATTGACGGCAGCTTCCGGCACCGTAACGGTTTCACGCATGTCCGCGGCTCACGCCCTGTATGACGTTGTCACCCGCGACAGCGCGGGGCGCATCGCGTCGCGCCAGGTGCGCGCGGCCACGTCCGCCGAAGCGCTCGCGCAAACCGCGCGCGGCGGCTTCACCGTGTTGAGCTGCGAGGCCGCCAGGGAATCCGGCGCGGGCTTCAGCGGCCTGGTGCGCGCCAAATCCGCGGCGCCCTCGCGCTCGGGGCTGGACACCGCTTCCTTCTCGCAGGATTTCGCGGCGCTGATCGACGCCGGCCTCAGCGTCACCGAAGCGCTGCAGACCCTGGGCAGCAAGGAAACCGCCGGCGCGCGGCGCGAGCTCATCGAACAGGTGGCGCGCGCGGTGTCGGAAGGCCGCAATCTTTCCACGGCCATGCAATTGACGGGCGCCTTCCCGGAGCTGCTGGTCGCCACGGTGGAGGCCAGCGAGCGCACCGGCGACCTCGGTAAAGGCCTGGCCCGCTATGCGGCCCACCAGCGTGAAATGCAGGCGCTCAAGGACAAACTGATAGGCGCCTCGGTCTACCCCATGGTGCTGCTGGTGGTGGGCGGCCTGGTCGTGATGTTCCTCATGGGTGTGGTGATCCCGCGCTTCGCCGGCCTGCTGGACGGCACCCGCACGCAGCTGCCCATGCTGTCGGCCGGCCTGATGGCCTGGGGCCGGCTGGTGGCCGACAAGCCCTGGATACTGGCGCTGTTCTTCGGCGCCGTCTTCGTGTTGGGGGCCTGGGTGGCCGCGCACTTCCGCGCGCATGGCGTGCGTTCGCGCTGGCTGCAGGGCATTCCCTATATCGCCGGGGTGATCCGCGAATTCCAGCACCTGCAGCTGTATCGCACGCTGTCCATTCTTGTTTCGCGCGGCATCGTGATCCACCGCGCGATGGAGCACGGCGCCAAGTTGCTCAATGACGCGGACCGCGAACGGCTGGAGCGCGCCATTGTGTCGATGCGCGAAGGCCTCAGCATGAGCGCGGCCCTGTCCGGCGCGGGCCTGTCCGACCCGGTGGCCACCAGCATGCTCAAGGTGGCGGAGCGGACCGGCTCCATGTCGGAAATGCTGGAACGCATCGCGCAGTTTTACGAGCGCAGGCTGCAGCGTTCCATCGACGTGGCCACGCGCGTCGTCGAGCCCGCGCTGATGATCGTGATCGGCACCGTCATAGGCGCCATCGTGGTCCTGATGTACCTGCCCATCTTCGACCTGGCGTCCAGCCTGAACTGAGCTTGGCACTGCTTTCGCCCATGAACGCCCCCCTCCCCCTTGCGCCTCTTGCGCCTCTTGCGTCTCTTGCGCCTCCTGCAGCGCCGCCCGCCGGCCAGGTCGGCCGCGCGCTGATGCAGCAAGCCGTTCAGGCAGCGACCGTGGGTTCGCGCCTGCAATGGATGGTGCAGCAAAGCGGGCTTGAGGCGGCGCGCGTGCTGGCCGACGTCGCAGCCGCCCTGGGCCTGCGCGCCATGGCGACGGAAGACCTGCAAGGCATCACACCCGACTTTGAACTGATCTCGTTTGCCGACTGCCAGGCGCGCGGCTGCCTGGGCGGCTGGTCCACCGGGCCCTCCGGCGCCAAGCTGCGCACCGTCGTGGTCAGCGACCCGCTGGACCTCAAGGGCCAGGAGTGGATAGACCTGCGCCTGGGCGGCACCGGCGCGGATGAGGTGGTACGCGGGCTGGCGCTGGCCGAGGACGTGCAGGCCTGGCTGGCGCATGCCGAGCGCAACCTGATGGCCATGGGCAGCGCCGCGGAAGAAGAAGCCGGCGGCCTGGCACGGGAAGAATCCGTCGACGCCTCCGTCGTGTCCCTGTCCATCGCGGGCATAGAGACCACGGCCAACCCGCTGGTGCGCCTGGTCGATTCGATTTTGTACGACGCGCTCAAGATGGGCGCCTCCGACATCCACTTTGAAACCCAGCCGGTCGGCCTGCACGTCAAGTACCGTATTGACGGCGTGCTGGAAAACGTCAAGCGCATCGACAGCGCCGAGATGGGGCACCAGGCGATTTCGCGCATCAAGGTGCTGTCCGAACTCGACATCTCCGAGCGGCGCACGCCGCAGGACGGCCGCTTCAAGGTCCGTGTCGAGCGGCGCGAGATCGACTTCCGCGTTTCCATCATGCCCAACCTGTTCGGCGAAGACGCCGTGCTGCGCGTGCTGGACCGCAAGCACCTGACCGGCCAGTTCCAGACGCTGAGCCTGGACACCCTGAGCTTCGCGCAAAGCGCCAAGGACTTTATCCGCCAGGCCTCCAGCCTGCCCTATGGCCTGCTGCTGGTGACCGGCCCCACCGGCAGCGGAAAAACCACCACGCTGTACGCGGCGATCTCCGAGATCAACACCGGCCTGGACAAGATCATCACGATCGAAGACCCGATCGAGTACCAGCTCAAGGGCGTGCTGCAAATTCCCGTCAATGAGAAAAAAGGCCTGACCTTCGCGCGCGGCCTGCGCTCCGTGCTGCGCCACGACCCCGACAAGATCATGGTCGGCGAGATACGCGACGCCGAGACGGCCCAGATCGCGGTGCAGGCCGCGCTCACCGGCCACCAGGTGTTCACCACGGTGCACGCCAACAATGTGTTCGACGTGATCGGCCGCTTCAAGAACATGAACGTTGACAGCTACAGCCTGGTGTCGGCCTTGACCGGCATCGTCGCCCAGCGCCTGCTGCGCGCGGTGTGCGCCCATTGCGCGGTGCCCGCCGGCCTGGCGGCCGAACAACTGGTGCGGCTGGGCATCCCCGCGGAGCGCCTGGACCTGGGACAGGCGAAGTTCATGCAGGCCGTGGGCTGCGCGCATTGCCGCGGCACCGGCTACAAGGGCCGCCTGGCGATTGCCGAGACGCTGGAGATGGACGACGACATCCGCGACCTGCTGGTGCGGCAAGCGCCCATCTCCCAGATCAAGCAAGTGGCGCGCGGCAAAGGCTTCATGAGCTTGCGCGACTCGGCCGTGTCCCTGGCCATGGGGGGCCAGACCACCGTGGAAGAGATCAACCGCGTCACGCCGCGCGAGAACCTGCAGGCCACGCAGCCCACGGAGGCGTCCCATGCCTGAGCGCCAGCCATGAAGGCCATGATCCATCTCGACATAGGCGCCGCCCACCTGAAGGCGACGCTCAAGCCGGCCGCGCCCGGCTGGGGGAGCCGCGTGGTGCGCAGCTTGCACGCCAGGCGCAAGCCGCTTGAGCAGGCGCCGGCCGCCACGCTCAGCGAAACAGCCGGCTGGGTTCCTGCCGCAACGCGCGCCGATACCCTCAGCGCCCTGCTCGAAGCCGCCGCGCTGGCCCTGCAGGCGCTGCGCGCGCGCCAACCGGCGCCGCTGGACGGCTGCCGCCTCGTGGTGCGCACGGGGGTGGGCACTTCCTACCTCGGCATCGCGCCCATGGATTTCTCTTCACCCTCGGCGCGCTCCGAACAGCAACTGCGAACCGTGGCGAAGGCGCTGTCGCAGGAGGCGCTGGGCCTGGAGGCGGCGGGGCATGAGGTGCGCTGGCGCATCCAGGCCAACCAGGCGCATGTGTGCGTGGTCACCTTCGAATCGGCCCTGGTCGCCGGCCTGCAGGCGCTGGCCCAGGCCCAGCGCATGAAGCTCGCGAGCTGCCGGCCGGCCCTGGTGGAAAGGCTGGACAGCGAACTCGAACAAAGCCGGCGCCGGCGCGATGCGCGCACGCTGGTGTGGACGGAGCTTGAGGCCTCGGGCCGCCGGCATGCGGCGCTGAGTTTTGTGCGCGTGGTGAACGGCAGTGCCGTGAATTCCTGGCGCATGGCCACGCCGGCGCTCTCAAGCGACAGCGACCCCTGGCTGCAGCCCGCGCTGGACCGCTTCCTGATCGCCTCGGGTGCGAGCCTTGATGAGCAGGTCGTTCCCTGTGCCTGGCCCGCCGCCACGGAGCTTGCAGCATGAGCCGGCGCCTGGTCGAGAGCCCTTTTGAGTTCGCGCCGGGCGCGGCGCGCTACCGCCCGCTGAGCTGGGCCATCCTGGCCGCGGGCGTGTGTTTCGCGCTGGCCGGCCTCTACATGACGTCGCGGGCCGGCGCGCTGCTGGAGGGCGTGCGCTCGCAGCAGGCGAAGATCTCGAAGCAGCAAAACGCGCTGAGCGAACAGCTGCGGCAGGCCGAGAACAACCCCGCCATGCTCGAAAAAATCAAGGCCAGGCGCCAGCTCGAAGCCTTGCTGCAAACGCCGTGGTCGCTGATGTTCGAGGCCCTGGAAGCCGCCGCCGACACGGTCGAAGGGCGCGTCACCCTGCTGTCCATGGTGCCCAACACCGCCAACCCGGCCAGCCGCAAGATAGAGCTGACCCTGATGGCCTCGAACTACCCGTCCATGCTGGCCTACACCGAGGCGCTCAGCACCGTGAGCGGTTTCTCGGACGTGCGCATTGTGAGCCACCAGCTCGACGAGCGCAGCAACCCGGCCACCTTCCGCTTCCGGCTGACGGCCGGCTGGAACCGCCTGAACGAAGGCGTGTTCCTCGCGAAAGAGCCGCCCGCCGGCGCGCCGGCCGCCCTCAGCCCGCTGATGCCGGTTGAAGTCTCGGCCCCCGTGCTGAAGCCGGGCATCGCCAAGGCGCCCACGCCATGATGCGCAGCCCCGCGTTCATCACCAGCTCGCTTGACCGGCTTCGCAGCGGCGCGGGCCTGGAGCCGCTGCGCGCGCTGGGCTGGCCCGTGCTGTGCGGCGCCGGGCTGGTGCTGGTGGGCGCCCTGCTGCTGGGCCTTTCCCACCAACTGCGCCTGCAGAAGAACAAGCTGCAGCTGGAGTTGCGGCAGGCCCAGAAAACCAGCCCCAGGCCCGCCGCGAACGCACCGCGCGGCATACCTGTCATCTTCCCGCCTTCGACCGACTACACGGCCGACCTGGCGCAGATTTTTGACATCGCGAAAAGCCAGGGCATTGTGCTGGCCAGCGGCGACTACCGCGACGCCGACCCGACGGCGCTGGGCCTGGACACGCGCCTGGTGGACCTGCGCATCAATGAGAACTACGGCGCGCTCAAGGAGTTTCTGGCGAGCGTGCTCAACGCCATGCCGCACGCGGCGGTGCAGGAGCTGCGCATAGAACGCAAGGACGGCACGGCCGTCAAGCACCAGGTTTTCCTCAAGCTCGCGCTGGTGTATGCCCCGCGCGCGGAACAAGCCCAGGGCGCGCGGCCCGCGGCGCCAAGACGGCCGGCCAGTACGCCCGAGCCGGGCGGCACGAAAGGCATGCCGTGAGCGCCGGCCCCTCGAAAGCCGGCACCACGCAGGGCGGCTGGAAGAAGGCCGCCGTCCTGGTCGCGGCCGGCCTGGCCAGTTTTGTGCTGGCGGCCGCCATGCAGGGCAAATGGCCAGGCGGCGACGAGGACCTGGACCTGGCAGCGGCGCCGCGCCAGCGAACGGCGCCGGTCGTCTCACAGCAAGCCAATGCCACGCCGCCTCTTGCCGATGCCGCACCCCAGCGCCTCGAGGTCGCAATGAACAGCCCCAGCCTGCGCATGAACAAAATGGTGGTGCGCGATCCCTTCGGCCCGCTGGCGCCCGAGTTTGTGCCGCCGCCCCAGGTGGTGGCCCCACCCGCGCCGCCGCCCGCCCCCGTCAAACCCCGCAAGCCGCCACCACCGGCGGTGGCCGCCGAGCCGCCGCCGCCGCCCACGGCTCCGCCGCTGCCGTTTACCGCGGTGGGTGCGATCCAGGGGAAAAAGATCGGCAACGGCCAGCAGCAAGCCTTTATCCAGCATGGCGACAACCTGACCGTCATCCAAAAAGGCGACACCGTCGCCGGCAGCTACCGCGTCGACGAGATCACGAGCGAGCGCGTGGTGTTCACCTACCTCCCCCTGGGCCAAAAACAGTCGCTTCTACTTCTGGACACTCCACGATGAAAACACTCAAGCGAAATGCCGGGCTCTCCGGAAGCGGCGGCTCCACAGGGCGCGTCGAAGAGCGCAGGCGCATGACGCCCATCGCGTCCAGCGTGGTGGCCTGTTTGCTGCTGACGGCCTGCGCCGGTGCGCGCTACCACAACGATGGCATGGGCCAGATCGGCGAGGGGAACGTCGACGCCGGCGTCGCCTCGCTCAAAAAAGCGACGGAGCTCGACGAGGCCAACCAGTACTACAAGATCGACTACCTGGTGCAGCGCGACAAGCATGCCGATGCCTTCGTCAAGCAAGGCGACCTGGTGCGCGCCAGCGGAGACATCGCCGGTGCGCGCGACCTCTACGGCCGGGCGCTGGCCCTGAGCCCCAGCAATGCCCGGGCCGCGGCGTCCCTGAAGGCACTGGACCAGGACGTGCGCAACGACCAGTTGCTGGCCGAAGGCGAACGCTACCTCAAGGAAGGCAAGCTCGAAGCGGCCGGTGAGCGCGCGGCGCGGGTGCTGGCCGACCAGCCCGGCAACAAACAGGCGGCACAGCTCCGGAAAGCCGTCCTCGACGCCAGGGCCGTAGCCGACCTTGAGCGCGACCGCTTCAGGGAAGCGAAGTCGGTCATGGGTTCGCCGGTGACGCTGCAGTTTCGCGATGCCACGATGCGCACCGTGTTTGAAGCCCTGTCGAAATCCACCGGCCTGAACATCCTGCTGGACCGAGAGGTCAAGAGCGACGTCCGGGTGACGATTTTTGTGAAGGACGTGGCGGTTGAGGACGCGATCGACCTGATCCTGATGCAGAACCAGCTCGAAAAACGCATCGTCAACAGCAACACTCTGATGGTGTACGCGGCCACGGCGGCCAAGCAGTCGGAGTATCAGGAACTGACGGTGCGCTCCTTCCGCGTCACCAACAGCGACCTCAAGTACCTGGCCGGCATGCTCAAGACCATGCTCAAGCTCAAGGACGTTTCGGCCGACGAACGCAGCGGCCTGCTGGTCATACGCGACACGCCCGAGACCCTGCGCATCGCCGAAAAACTGATCGCCCTGCACGACGAGCCTGACCCGGAAGTCATGCTGGAAGTGGAGGTGCTGGAGATCTCCGAGGGCCGCAACAGCAACCTCGGCGTCTCCCCGCCCAATGCCATCACCATCAGCACACCCAGCGGCGGCGCCACCACGCCGGGCGGCACGGTCAGCAACCTCACCATCGCCCAGCTCAGGCAGCTGGGCGTGGGCGGCCTGACCGTCACGCCTATCGCGGGCACGCTGAACTTCAAGCTGCAGGACACCGAGACCCGCATCCTGGCCAGCCCGCGCATACGCGCGCGCAACCGCGAAAAAGCCAAGATCATGATCGGCGACCGCGTGCCCACCATCATCAACAACGTCACGCCGGTCAACGGCGGCTCCTCGGTCGTCACCGGCACCATCACCTACCAGGACGTCGGCCTCAAGCTCGAGTTCGAGCCGCAGGTCTACGCCAGCAACGACGTGGGCATCAAGATCAACCTCGAGGTCAGCAACATCGCGCGTGAGTTCACCGACGCACAGGGCAGCCGCTCGTACCAGATAGGCACACGCAACGCCAGCACCTTTCTGCGCCTGGCCGACGGCGAGACCCAGGTGCTGGGCGGCCTGATCACCGACGAAGAGCGCAACACCGCCGACAAGATTCCGGGCCTGGGGCATCTGCCCGTGGTCGGGCGCCTGTTCGGCAACTCGGGCAGCAACAAATCCCGATCCGAAATTGTTCTCGCCATCACGCCGCGCATCGTGCGCAACTACGCCAACCTCGGCCTGGACCGTGCCAGCGTGTTCTCGGGCACGGCGCTGACGCTGCGCGACCGGCAGATCCTCGGCGATCCCGTGGGCGGCCTGAGCCTGCCCAACGGGCTGGGCGGCCGCCCCGCCGCTACCGCCGCGCCCGCCAGCGGCATCTCGCCGGCGCCGCAGGCACCCGGCGTTGGAATACCATCGCCCGCGCCGTCCGTGCCGCAGCCCCTTCCGCAGCCCGCCCCCGCCATGCCGCTGAGCGGCGGCGGCCTGCCGGCGCCTCCGCCCATGATCAAGCGCTAACAAGAGGCGATGTGAGCCCTCTCTCCAGTTTCCGCCTGATGAATATGCGAACGGCCGCCGGCCCCTCGCGCGCGGCGGGCTTCACCCTGATTGAATTGCTGGTGGTGTTCTCCATCCTGGCCCTGCTGCTCACGCTGGCCACGCCGCGCTACTTCAAGGCGCTCGACGGCGGCAAGGAAAAAGTCCAGGCGCAAAACCTCGCCACGCTGCGCGACGCGATCGACAAATTCCGCGCCGACCAGGGCAAGTACCCGGCGCAGCTGCAGGAGGTGGTCGACAAACGTTACCTGCGCGAGATCCCGCTGGACCCGGTGTCCGGCTCACGGGCCTGGGAGACCCTGCCCTTCCCGAACAGCGCCGAGCCCGGCATCTACGACGTGCGCGCGCCCAATGTGCCGGGCCCATCGCCGGCACCAGCCACGGAAAGCACCGCGCCATGAAGCAGCCGGCGCAGCGCGGCTTCACACTGATCGAGCTGCTGGTCTCGCTGGCCATCGTCGGCCTGCTCGCCATGGTGGCCGTG
This sequence comes from Polaromonas sp. P1_G1, assembly GCF_056405595.1. NCBI lineage: Bacteria > Pseudomonadati > Pseudomonadota > Betaproteobacteria > Burkholderiales > Comamonadaceae > Polaromonas > Polaromonas sp. P1_G1. The sequence goes on along the minus strand of NZ_JBFUBU010000004.1, from coordinate 122,468 downwards.
CCCCTGACCCAGGTGGTGCAGACACGCGCCAAGGAAGCCGAGCTCAAGCAAGGCCTGCGTGTCATACGCCAGGCGCTCGACAGCTACAAGGCGGCCTCCGACGCGGGCGTCATTGACAAGGGCGTAGGCGCCTCGGGCTACCCGCCGTCGCTGGAGGCACTGGTCACCGGCGTGCCGCGCTCCGCCGCCTTTGGTTTCTCTGCCCAGCCCTTTGTGCTGCTGCGCAGGATTCCGCGCGACCCTTTCGCTGAAGACCCCGCACTGGCGGATGGGCAGACCTGGAACACCCGCGCCTACAGCAGCAGCGCCGAAGCGCCGCAACCGGGCGCCGATGTGTTTGACGTCTCATCGAAGTCGGCCAGGCGCGCTCTGGACGGCTCGGCTTACAGCGCCTGGTGACGAGGCTCATTCAAGCCATGACAAAAGCCAGCCGCCCACGCAAGCCCTTCGCCACGCAGTCAGGCCTGGTGCTGCTCGCGGTACTGATTTTTCTGCTGCTTACCACCCTGGGCGCATCGGCCATGGTGGAACTGCAGCGCACCCACAGCCAGCGCGCCAAAGAGACAGAGCTGCTCTTCGTCGGCGACCAGTACCGTCGCGCCATCAAGTCGTATTACAGCAGCGTGCCATCCGGCAAAAGCCAGTCCCTGCCGCGCTCACTCGACGACCTGCTGGAGGACAAACGTTTCCCGATGCCGGTGCGGCATCTGCGCCGCCTCTACCCCGACCCCATGACGGGCGAAGCCGACTGGGTGCTGATGCAAGGCGCCGGCGGCATCCTCGGTGTGCACAGCCGCTCGACGCAAAGCGCCTTCAAGAAAAGGGAATTCCCGATCCAGTACCGGGACTTCCAGGACAAGGAGACTTATGCGGAGTGGGTGTTTGTGGCTTCGGTGAATTGATAAGTTAAATACTCAAACTCGGATCAGGCTTCAGCGCAATTCGACAAGGTGAGTTTCCAGGCGCATCACTGCTTCGGACTTCTACCGTAAATCTTTCTGCACAAATCTTCGGTAAACAGCAGAACACCATCATCCGCACCATTCGCACGCAATGAAATTGCGATGGCATTCGACTTTTTCAGAAATTTATTCAGCGCACTGCCACTAGATTCAGTATCCTCTTTTGCCTTGGGACTTTGATCTGTTAAGTTTCGCGTCGATGTGACCCACCTTTTTCGCAGTCGCTTGATCCCATCAGAACCCTGAAATGTGGATTGCCAGTTCTGCGCAAAAGGACATCATCAGTGGCTCGGTGCTCGATGAAAAAACGGATCAAACACACACGAAAATCCACATCTGGACGATCCGGTTGCTGCTTAGAAAATTTTATTTTCTAGCTTCCTAACTCGCTCGTCTAATTTGATGATCGAAACATAACAGAAGACAAAAAATATAGACAAAAACGCAATTAATGCGTAGTAAAGAGTTGAACCGACTCTTACCTCAAGCAGCGAATACAAGGCAGCATTGGCAAGGATTAGGGCAAGTATTCCAAGTAGTCGCATAGTCATTTTGTAGAACAGGAAATGCATTTGGCCTTGCAAGCAGCATAGCCTGCTTCACAACCTTTATAAAGACCGCTTTGCGACATACCCGTCACTCCATCAACGATATTGAGAGAAGCACCGCCAACCGCAGCACCTGTAGCACTACCAGTCCCGCCGCCACCAGCCAAAGCCTTTCCGCCGGCGGCTCCGATCAACCCTCCAACAATACGTGATGCAGCAGGATACCAATCGACCAGGTTTTTGCAAGACTGATAGGCAACATCACAACTGGCCGTACAAGACTGAGGTGTTGCAGTTTGTTCCGGCGTTGGCGTTGGCGTTGGCGTTGGCCTTCGGCCATTCGCACCATTCCCCATTAATCCCGCTGGGTCAATTAGCCCAAGCGGATCGCCACTTACATACGCAAAAGTATTGATTCCTCCGGCCAATCCAATGGGATCCGACTGCATATACCGCCCGATCCTCGGGTTGTACTCCCGGTACCAGTTCTGAAACAGCCCACTCTCGGCATCAAACACCTGGCCCGGGAGACGTTGGTTAAAGCTGAAGGTCCCGAGACTGTTCGGATTCTGGTCCGGCGCCGTAGCGCCAAAGGGCTCAGCCGTATCCCATCTCCACACCGTCATCTCATCGCTTTGCCGCGTGATGATGCGCGCCGCCCCCAATTGGTCGGTCGAGACGTTATACAAGCTGATCGCGATGTCGCTGGCCGCGGCGGTTCCCGTCTGCTTGACCACCCCCACCGGCAGGCCAAAGTAGATGGTTTCATACAGCGGCGTTCCGTTTGAGTCGTATTCCCCGAGCAGCTTGCCCGCCTCATCATAGACATAGTAGATAGCGCCCGTGGGCACCAGCGCCGTCGGTCCGGTTTTTCCGACTCGAAGCTCCAGCGCGTTGTAGCCGTAAGTGACCGTACCACCGGTATTCGTCATGGTCGCCAGACGTCCCCGATCACTGTAGGTATAGGCGTTGGCCCCGTCACTCGTGATATTGCCAGCCGCGTCATGCACCACCGTGGCCGCACCGCCCACATCCTGGGTCTGGTCTAGCTTGTTGCTAGTGGCCGAGATAGTGTTGGGGTAGCTCGCTCCACTCAAGACTTTCGCTGTGCGGTTGCCCGTGGCGTCATAGCTGTACTGAATCGCTGTGCTGCCCAGCGTCGCACTGATCAGGCGGTTCAGGTTGTCATAACTAAAGCTCTGGTCCAGGGTGGGAACGGGGGTTCCGTTGCTGACGTGCGTGTAACCTGTGATGCGCCCCGCGCTGTCGCGAACGATGGTGCGACGAATACCCGTGCTTGTCGGATCACCCAGGTTATAAGCGCTGATCTGGCCGTTGGCGTCGTAGCTAATCGCCTGGGTCTTGGTGCTGGCCCAGGTCCAGCCTGTGAACTTCCCCTCCGCATTTGAAGTGATGCCGCTCAACATCGGCAGGGTGGTACCGGTGTTGGTGCCTACACCGTTGGTGTTCGGTGGATTGACCGTGATCCCGGAAATCACGCCCTGCGCGTCATAGCTGTAATTGACACGCACACCACTCGGATAGGTAATCGCAGTCAGCTTGTCCAGCGCGCTGCCGCTGTCACCCCAGGTGTAGCCCACGGTGAAGGTCTTGCTTCCTATGGTCTGGGTTTTGCCTGTCTTGCGGCCCAGGCTATCGTAGCTGTAGACCGTCTGGCCGGAGGCATCGGTGATTTTCGTGAGTTCTCCTACAGCGGCGGGCGCGGGGATGCTGCCGCCGTCGTACTCAAACACGCTGGGGGTGCCGGTGGGATAACTGACGCTAGTCAGGCGGTTGAGGTTGTCGTAAGCGTACTGGGTGAGCTTGCCCCTGGCGTCGGTCTTGGTCAGGACGTTGCCGTTGCCATCGTAGTTGTACTGGCTGGTGCCGGTGTCGGGACTGGTCTGCGCCGTGATATCGCCCAGGCCGTTCGGGGTGTAGGTGGTATTGAGGTTGCGCGGGTCGGTGACCTGGGTCAGGTTGTCATTGGCGTTGTAGGCAAAGCCGGTGGTGGTGGTGGCACTGCCGGTATTGGCGGGCTGCTGGGTCTGGATCGGCCGGCCCAGGCTGTCGTAGTAGGTGTAGGTGGCCAGGCCGTTGGGATCGAGCACCGTAGTGGGTCGGCCCATGGCGTCGTAGCCGTACTGCCAGGTCAGGGTGCCGGTGTTGATCGCGACGCTGACACCTGCCGAAGTGGACGGATCGTTGTTGGTGTCGCCCGCGTATTCAGCGCTCAGGGTATGGCTGCCTAAGGCCAGGGAACTGGTAGCGAGCGTTGCCACGCCGCCTGTCAGCGCACTGCTGCCCACCGTCGCCGTACCATCCTTGAAAGTCACAGTGCCCGTCGGGCTGGCACCCGTGACGGTAGCAGTCAGCGTAACGCTCTGGCCAACCGGAGCGGTGCCGCTACTACTACTGAGCGCCGTGGTCGTCGGGGTGGCGGCAAAGGCCATGACCGGGGCCATGAGGATGAGCAGCACCAGGCGGCTTAGCCACGCGGTGAAGGCTCGGGTGGGGCTAGGGCTGCTCATGCTGACTCCTCCTGCTTGAGTAATGGTGATGGTTGTGGTGGTGTTCAATTGCTCGCTCCCGTAACTTGCTGGACCCGGTTCAGGGCGTCGTAAACGCGCGTGATGTTTCTTTGCAGGTTGCCCGAAGGGTCCTTGACCTGTTCACCGACTTTGTTGCCGATGGCATCCAGGGTGTAGCTCACGGTGTTGCCTTTGGCATCGGTGACGCCGGTCAATCGGTGCGCTGCGTCGTAGCTGTAGCTCATGGTGCTGCCGTCGGGTAGCGTGACACCTGTCAGCTGGCCTGCGTTGTCGTAGGTGTAGCTTGTAATTCTGGCCGTCCCGCCTGGTGGGGTCACTGACACGCCGTTGACCCAGCCGCGGGGGGTATAGGTCATGTCGGTCACGATTCCCTTGGGATCGACCATCTGCCTGACCCGCCCTGCCCTGTCGTAAAAGGTGAACTGGGTTACATGTCCCGCGGCATTCATCACGCTCTGCAGGTCGCCCGCCGTGTGGCCTACGGTATTGGGATCAATGACCGGCGTCGTATCAGAAAATGCCCGTACCGGTGGCGTGAAGTTCGCGGTGTACCGCGCCACTCCTTTGGTGACCCGCAGGTCGGAGAGGTAGCCGCTCAAGCCTATCTGGCGGGCACTGTCCGCACCCACCGTGACGTTCCGGGTAGAAATGTCCAGGCTGGCAGTCAAGGCTGCGGAGCCGGCGCTCACGCCGTTGACATAAAGGGTCACCAGATTGCCGCTGCGCACTGCGGCCAGATGCACCCACGTATTCAAGGGTAAGGGATTTGCCGCGCTGACGTCCGCGGCCACTGCGTTACCCGACCAGAATGCGGCTTCAGGGCGGCCGTCGGCAACGAGCAACGCAAAACTGGTGTTTGAGTTGACGGTCACTTCGTATTGCCCCACAACATGCTGGTATGCCCCATAGGATCCCGTGTTGCGGTTTGTCTGATACACCCAGGTTTCAATCGTGAAGTCCCCGGCGCCAAACTGGAAGTCCGTTGCCGATGGAGTGCTCACGGACGATCTGTTCCCATCAAAGTAGATCGAGCTGTAGCCGAACTTGCTCTGGGCGGTGCTGATCTGCGCGTTACCCCATCTCGTCAAGGGCTTGGTCGACGGACTGCTGTCAACGAGGAGGGAGCCGGGAACACCGATGCCACTGAGGAGCAAGCTGACGCGGCTCAGCTCTGGATCGATATTGCTCTCATTGGGCGCCGTGCCGCTGAAGCTGCTGTCCGTGTAATAGGCGTAGGTCTGCCTGACGACGTTGTTGGTGCTCTGGGTGGCGACCAGGCCTTGGGGGTTGTAGGTCCAGCTGGTAGTTTGGGCCGCATTACTGGCGGTGTCGGTGACAGTCTGACTGAGCCGGTTGCCCTGTGTGTCGTAGCTGTAGGCGGTGCTTCTTCCCGCTTCGGTGACGAGCACCGGCAGCCCGAAGGAAGCGTGCCACTGGGTGCTCGTGGTTCGCGCCTCCGGCAGGGCCGCCGCCTCGGTAGTCGTCAAGGGCAGGCGACGGTCGACGTCCCAGGTGTACATGGTGTTCACACCCAGGAAGTCGGTCTCCTGGGTGACGAAGCCATTGGCATCTTGCACCCGGCTGGCGGCCGAGCTGTTGCCGGTGCCGCTGGGCTTGTCGGCGCCGGTAACGGCCAGCTGCCCCTTGTTGGTGCTGTAGTTGTAGGTGCGCTGGGTGCCCAGCGGGTCGGTCACTGTTGCCACCCCGGCGGCGCCATAGCTCACCGCATACAGGTCGGCACCACCTGCGTATGCGCTGCTGATGGCGCGGCCCTGGCTGTCGTAGGCAATGGTGGCCAGGCGGACTCCCCGCTCGTCGGTGATGCCGGTAACCATCTGGGTGTAAGTGGTGTTCTCGTAGTGGTACGTACGACTGGCAGTGCCGCCGGCAAGGCCCGGGTAGCTGACAGTGGTCAGGTGCGAGATGACGGTGGTGCCGTCGTAGGTGTAGCTGGTGACCTGGCCGTCGCTGGCGGTCACGCTCACCAGTTGGTTGACGCCGTTATAGGCAAAGCTCAAGCTACGGCCGAACTGGTTGCTGACCGAGACAAGCAGATTGGCCGCCGGGGCGATGGCGCTGTAGGCGGTGCTGTAGGTATAAGTATTGACCCAGCCGTTGCGCTGGGTCACGGTGAGCAGCTTGCCAGCGGCATCGAACTGCCACAGGCTGTCATCGTCCAGGCGTTTATAGAGAAGGCCCGTGGTGTTGGCCGTCAGGCTATCGGCGCTGTTGCCGGCATCCCAGCTGCTGCTGGTGACATTCCAGCTAAAGGTGCGTACGTTGCCGTCGCCGAAGATGACACGGGTGACGCCGCCTGCGGTGCCTGCCGTGCCTTCCTGCTTGATCGACACGGCGTGGTTGTGCGACCAGGCGCGGGTCAGCCCGGGATCGACCGCCAGGCCCCTGTCTATTCCACCGGCCCAGCTGCTGCGGTAGTGCCGCACCAGGTTGAGCGCGTCCGCGCCCTGCCCTGTGTAGTCGGCTTGTGCCAGTATCTTCTCGCCTGTTGCGGGGATGATTGGCTTGGGGGTTTGCTTTCCGTCCTGTGGGCGCTCACAGATCTCTGGTTTTTTTGATGGCGTTGATCTTGCGCTTGACTCGGGGGGATTTTTGACCGCCGGCGGAGTCGGTAAATCGCAAGCCGTCTGAGCGGTGTTCTCCATCGAAGGAGGCTTGCAGACACACTGCCCACCCACAAGCTCAGCGCTTAAAGGGCAAGTTAGTACCGATGAGGCAGGATAGTACGCATAAGCGCGAGTGCCAGAAAACAAGTCATTGGCATACGTGATGGTGTAACCCCCCTCAAACCCCGGATAGCCAGTAATCGGACCATTGCAGGATTGATGGTAGAAGGCACCACTGGGGTGGTTGCAGTTGGTAAGCTGAAAAATGCTCCATTCCGCGAGATCGGCCGGAGGCACAGGCTGGGAGGCAGGTGGGAAGGCGCGCGCGGGCGTCCAGGCTACCGCCAGCATGAGCGCTAACAGAATGGCAGCGCCTGGCCGACAAAAATCGGCCAAGCTGCCTCCAAAATCGAGCAGCACCGATGCCTTCGCTCGCTTCGCCTTCGATTTGCAGCCCTGGTTTTCTTCAACGTAATTCAATTGCTCGCCCCCGTAATCTGCTGGACCCGGTTCAAGGCGTCATAGACGCGTGTGATGTTTCTTTGCAGGTTGCCTTGCGGGTCCTTCACCTGCTCGCCGACCTTGTTGCCCATGGCATCCAGGGTGTAGGTGACGGTGTTGCCTTTGGCATCCGTCACACCCTTTAGGCGGTGCGCGGCGTCGTAGCTGTAGCCCATGGTGGTGGTGTCGGGCAAGGTGACACCGATTAACTGGCCCGCGTTGTCGTAGGTGTAGTTCGTGGTACGGGCCGTTCCGCCCGGCGGCGTGACGCTGGTGCTGCTCACCCAGCCGCGCGACGTGTAGGCGATGTCGGTGACCACACTCTTGGGGTCGACCATCTGCCTGACGCGTCCCGCCCTGTCGTACAAGGTGAATTGCGTGACGTGTCCCATGGCGTTCGTGACGCTCTGCAAGTCGCCCGCCGTATAGCCGACTTCGTTGGGCGCCGAGCCGCTAAAGCTGGTGGCGCTGTAGTAGGCATAGGCCTGGGTGACGACGTCGTTGGCAGCCTGCGTAGCCATCAGGCCTTGCGGGTTGTAAGTCCAGCTGGTGGTTCGAGCCACATTGGTGGCCGTGTCGGTGGCGGTCTGGCTCAGTTTGTTGCCTTGTGTGTCGTAGGTGTAGGCAGTGGTCCTACCCGCTTCGGTCACGAGCACGGGTAGCCTGAAGGACGCGTGCCACTGGGTGCTCTTGGTCTGCACCTCGGGTAGGCCTGATGCCAGCGTGGTACTCAAAGGCAGCCGCCGGTTGATGTCCCAGGTGTACATGGTGGTCACGCCGAGGAAGTCGGTCTCTTGCGTAACGAAGCCATTGGCGTCCTGCACGCGGCTGGCGGCTGAGCTGTTGCCGCTGCCACTGGGTTTGTCCGCGCCGGTGACGACCAGTTTGCCTTTGATGCTGCCGTAGCTGTAGGTTCGCTGCGTGCCTAATGGGTCGGTGACGGTGGCCACTCCGGCTGCGCCGTAGCTGACTGTGTGCAGGTCGGCGCCGCCTGCGTGCTCACTGCTGGTAGCGCGACCATCCGCGTCGTATGCATAAGTAGCCAGCCGGTTGCCCAGTTCGTCGATGATGCCGGTCAGCAACTGAGGATAGGTGGTGTTCTCGTACAGGTAAGTCTTGCTGGCTGTGCCTCCCGAGGTACCGGGATAGCTGACGGTGCTCAGCCGGCCCAGGCTGGTCACGCTGCTAAAGCTGTCGTAGCTGAAGCCGATGGCCTGGCCGTCGGGCATCGTCACGCCGGTCAATTGGGCGTTGGCGTTGTACGCGAAGTTAAGGCTGCGCCCGAACTGGTTGCTCACACTGATGAGCAGGCCCGCGACCGGCGCAGCCGGCGAGACGGTGCCGGCCGTGCTGTAGGTGTAGCTGTTGATCCAGCCGTTTCTGTGGGCTACCGTGAGCAGCCTGCCGGCGGCGTCGAACTGCCAGAGGCTGTCGTCGTCCAGCCGCTTGTAGAGCAACCCCGGCGTACCGGCAGTCAAGCTGTCGGCGCTGTTGGCGGCGTCCCACGTACCGGTGCCGGCATTCCAGTCAAAGACGCGTATGGAACCATCGCCGAAATTGACCTTGGCTTTGCTGCCGGCCGTCGATGGCGGCCCTTCAAAGTTCACCGACACCGCATGGTTGTGCGACCACGGCTGGCTTAAACCGGCTTCCACCGCAAAGCCTTTGGCGCCGCCGGCCGCCCACTGGCTTCGGTAGCTCCGCACAAACGCCAGCCCATCCGGGCCGGAACCTGCATAGTCCTGCTCAGTCTGGATCTTCTCTCCCGTTCCGGGAATGATGGGATTGGCGACGCGTTGACCGTCCGCCTGAGAGCAGAAATTTGGCTTCGGCTTTGGGTCTGGCGTCGGATCCGGCTTCGGGTCTGGTTTTGGCTCTGGCTGTGATTCCGGCTTTAGCTCTGGCTTTGGCTCCGGTTCCGGCAAGACGGGCTTGGCCCAGCAGATCATCCCGATGTCCGCCAGCTGCGGGCTGTCGTACCTGAAATTGGGATCGAGCTTATTCAGGTGGGAATAGGTCCAACTGACCCCGGCGTTGCAGCTCGTCATGAAGACCGGTTTGTTGTACACCTCGCGGGCATCGGATGCGGCCACGGCGGCCGCAGCCGCCCCGCACCAGCTGGCGCCCTGGTTCTCGGGCCTGAAGTCGTAATAGTAGAGAAAATAGTCCAGCACTTCACCGGCCGGGCAGGCCGTCATGCTGGTACCGTAATAGGCTTTTCGAGTCCATAGCGGGCCGGCCGAGGCACCCAGCGTCACACAGGCTAAAACCGCGACAACGACTGCGCGCTTCCTCAGATGATTGCGGCTCATTGAGTTGACTGCGGCTCTCAATTGCCCGCTCCAGTGACTTGCTGCACCCGGTTCAAGGCGTCGTAGACGCGCGTGATGTTTCTCTGCAGGTTGCTCGAGGGGTCCTTGACCTGCTCGCCGACCTTGTTGCCCATGGCGTCCAGGGTGTAGGTGACGGTATTGCCTTTGGCATCGGTGACACTGGTCAAGCGATGTGCTGCGTCATAGCTGTAGCTCATCGTCGTGGCATCGGGCATTACCACGCCGGTCAACTGGCCCGCGTTGTCATAGGTATAGGTGGTGGTGCGTGCAGTGCCACCGGGTGGCGTCACCACCACGCTGCTGACCCAGCCCCTGGGGGTGTAGCTCATGTCGGTGACGATTCCGTTGGGATCGACCATCTGCCTGACCCGCCCGGCCCTGTCGTACAGCGTGAACTGGGTTACATGCCCCGCGGCATTGGTGATGCTCTGCAGGTCGCCAGCCGTGTGGCCTACGGCATTTGGGTCAATGACCGGCGCCGCATTTGGAAATGCCTCGGCCGGTGGCGTGAAGCTGGCGGTGTAACGTGCAATGCCCTTGGTGATCCGGAGGTCGTCGATATACCCATTCACATACCGGGGACTGCTGTCAGCGAAACGTCCCACAAACAGCGACCAACCGGCCGTCAGCGTGTTCGGCGCAAAATTCGCGCTGGCCGAACTCTGCAGCACGCCGTTGAGGTACAGGGACAGGACACCGCCATTGCGCACGAACGCGAGGTGGTACCAGGTGTTTGCCGTCAAGGCGCCGGACGAGTCAACACTGTATTGATCGGCTCCGCTGTAAATGAAGGCGCGCACCTTCCCGGAGAGTAATGCGCCAAAGTGATGGATGCCCATGGCCACGTCGGCCCCGGCGGAAACGGACGGCCTGTTGACGCTGAGGATGGCCTGGTCCGTCGTCGCCGAACCGGCGTAGTACCAGGTCTCCACCGTGAAGTCACCCAGCCCGACGTCCAGGCTTGCATCGGCCGGTATCGAGAGGTAGCTCCCGCTGCCATTGAAGTACGCGGACGCGCCACCAAACCTGCTTTGCGCCGTGCTGACTCCGGCACTTCCGGCTGCGGTGATGGTTTTGGGGGCCGGGCTGCTGTCGGTGAAGAGGGTGCTGCCGTTGGCGCCGTCGCCGTGCAGCAAAAGACTCACGCTGGCAAAGCCTGCATCGCTGGTGCCGCTAAAGCTGGTGCCTGCATAGTAGGCGTAGCTGGTGGTCATGTTGCTCGGATCCACACGGGTGAGGACTCGGCCGCCGTCGTCATACGTGAAGCGGGTGATTCTGGCGAGCGTTGCCGGATCTGGGCTGCCATTGCCCAATGTGGCCTGTTCGATCCGCTTGCAAACGACAGGCAATACGGTGCCGCCCGGAAGTGTCGAGGCCGTCGTGCAGCTCGCTGCAATGTTGCTGTTGAAAGGGTCGGGCTGCCCGTGGTAAACCAAAGCTGTGTTCAGCAAGGGTTGAATCACCTTTGCAGGCAATCGCCAATCCGGATGCCAGGTGGTTTCAATTTTTCGGGCTCCTGAAGGCAACGCCGCGCCACTGGGCAAGACGGCGGTACACGATGCCGTGTTGGCCAGGCCTTCGACCCGCGTAGTCTCACGGTTGCCGCTGTCGTAGGCATAGCAGCTGCGCTGGCCGGTGAAGTCGTCCTTGCTCACGACATTACCGCTGGTGTCGTAGCCCAACACGCTGGTGGAGGCACTGCAGCCGGAGCCCGCCGGCTGGCTGATGCTGGTCATCGTGGGCGCTCCCAGCACTGCGCTGGCACCCAGGCTGGCACTTTGCGCATTGGGCGTGGACAGGCTAACGCCCGATGGAGCCTGCCATTCGTGGTAGCGGTAGGTGATGGCGGCCGCTGCGTCGTAGACCTGGTTGACGGCCACCGTCGGCGGCGTGCCGTAGCTCACACTGTAGCGGTTGACGCCGCCTGCGTATTCCGTGGAAATCGCCCGCCCGGCACTGTCATAACCGAAAGTGGACCGCCGGCTGTTGTTCTCGTCCACGACACCCGTCAAGGCCCAGCTCAACAGCGGGTTTTCATAAACGAACCGGCGGGTCTTGCCGTCCTCCCAGGCAAGAGAAGCCAGGTTGCCATTGGCGTCGTACGTCGTTGTGATGGGCTGGCCGGCCGTATTGATAATGGCGGAAACCCGGCCATCGGTGGCGGCTGCAGCTCCACCGGGCAATGTGTACTCAAAGCGCAGGCTGCGCCCGGTTTGGTCCGTCACCTGCACCAGGTATCCGCCCGCGGGGGCGACGCTGCTTGCACTCGCGCTGTAAGCAAAGTTCAGCGTGTTGCCGGAAGCATCCGCGAGGCTGCTGAGCTGCCCCGTGCCGGAGTAGGTCTCTATGCTTTTGCTGATCGAATCAAGATATCGATAGTTGCGCCCAACCCTGGTCAACTGGTCGCTGCTGTCTGGGTCGGTGACGTAGGCCCCGCCTTCATACCGGAAGCTGACGGCCGTGCCATCGCCCCGAAAGAGCTGGGCGCCAAAGCCCGCCGGGGAAATGACCAGGCGGCGATGCAGGCTGCTCAACCATAACCCCCCGAAAGACGGGGCATCGCCAAAGTCTTTCGCTGCCACCGCAGCCGCAGCGGCCGTGGTTTGCCTGGCGCTGTCATAGGTCAGGCGCAGCGCCTGTCCGCCAACGGTCAAACCCGTTTCTACAACTTCTTTTTTGCCCCCGGTCAGAGGGTAAATCGGGTTACCGAAACCTGGATTTAGCGCAGGGCACGAATTCCGGTTTTTACTCGCACGAAGCAGGTCTACCGTTTCACTTTGATAGCAACCGTCGTTGCCCGCATTCTGCAGATAGCCTGCATTGCAAGTACAGGTAGCGCCCGACAGGGTGGAGTTGGCCGGGCAATAATTTTCCAGCCAGGTATATATATAGAAGGAGCCGGCACCAGAGTAGCTGTTGCTCCCCTTTGCATACTGGTAATAGGTAAAGGATTGCGAACCCGTCGCGGTGTTGGACAAGGAGGTGACAGTGAATGAACAGCTACCGGGAGAGCCGGGCTGCCCAACATAGTTGGCGCAAATGTAATACGAGGCGCTTTGCTGCGTTAACAGCATCGCCGAGGCCGCCGCATTCGCATCCAGAAATCGCGGAGCCGGCGCCGCGCCCCAATAGAACACCCGTGTGTTCGACGCCGCAGGGAATGTGGCATGCGCATCTGTCCATGCCGTGCCCAGTGCACATGCCAGAAGTGCCGCAACGCCAAAACGCTTGAGCCAGCTTGGAGCGACAACACGAGGCCTCTTGTTGAGGCTGCTTTCTGGCATGTTTTTCAATTGCCCGCTCCCGTGACTTGCTGGACCCGGTTCAGCGTGTCATAGATGCGCGTGATGTTTCTCTGCAGGTTGCCCGAGGGGTCCTTGACCTGTTCGCCGACTTTGTTGCCCATGCCGTCCAGCGTGTAGCTGACGGTGTTGCCCCTGGCATCGGTGACGCCGGTCAAGCGATGCGCGGCGTCGTAGCTGTAGCTCATCGTCGTGGTGTCGGGCATTACCACGCCGGTCAGCTGGCCCGCGTTGTCATACGTATAGGCAGTGGTCCGGGCCACTCCACCCGGCGGCGTCACCGCCACGCTGCTGACCCAGCCACGGGGGGTGTAGCTCATGTCGGTGACGATCCCCTTGGGATCGACCATCTGCCTGACTCGCCCGGCTCTGTCGTACAGCGTGAACTGTGTGACGTGACCTGCTGCGTTGGTCACACTTTGCAGGTCGCCCGCCGTGTGGCCCACGGCATTGGGATCAATGGCGACGGGTGCGCTAACGGGAAAGGCCTGAGTCGGTGGGGTGAAGTTGGCGGTGTAACGGGCAAACCCCTTGGTGATCCGCAGATCAGCGAGATAACCGTTCCAGCCGCCCGCGCCGATCGAGTCGGCGCCGATGGCAACATTGCGCGAAGAAACGTCCAGGCTGGCGGAAAGCGCTGCGGAGCCAACACTGATGCCATTGACGTACAAGGTCACCAGGTTGCCATTGCGCACTGCCGCGAGATGATTCCAGGTGTTCAGGGCAAGTGCACTGGGCGCATTGATGACAGCCACCAGTGAGCTGCCCGCGAAGAAGGCGGCCTGGGGACGCCCCTCAATGGTGAGCAATCCAAAGCTGGCGTTTCCATTTATACCCAGCTGGTACTGGCCCACGATGCTTTGAATCCCCGATGGGTAGCCCGTGGTGTTGTTTGCCTGGTAGACCCAGCTTTCAATGGTGAAGTTTCCCGCGCCAAACTGGAAGGCCGCTGCGGCGGGTGTCGATACATAGGAGCTTCCACCGTCAAAAAGAATTGAACTGCCGCCGAATTTGCTCTGGGCCGTGCTGATCTGCGCGTTCCCCAACACAGTTAAAGGCTGGGACGACAAGCTGCTGTCGACGATGGGCGAGCCGGCCGCACCGATACCCTTGAGCAGCAAACTGACGCTGCCGAACACAGGGTCGGTATTGGCTTCGTTGGGCACCGTGCCGCTGAAGCTGGTGTTGCTGTAATAGGCGTAGGTCTGCTTGACGATGCCGTTGGCGGTCTCGGTGGCCAACAGGCCTTGCGGGTTGTAAGTCCAGCCGGCGGTACGCGTCACATTGCTGGCCGTGTCGGTGACGGCCTGGCTCAGTTTGTTGCCTTGCGTGTCGTAGGTGTAGGCGGTGGTTCTTCCCGCCTCGGTCACAAGCACCGGCAGCCTGAAGCTGGTATGCCATTGGGTTGCCGTGGTCTGCACTTCGGGCAGGCCCGCTGCTTTGCTTGTCGTCAACGGAAGCCGCCGGTTGATGTCCCAGGTGTACATGGTGTTCACGCCCAGGAAGTCGGTCTCCTGGGTGATGAAACCGTTGGCATCCTGCACGCGGCTGGCCGCCGAACTGTTGCCGCTGCCGCTGGGCTTGTCCGCTCCGGTGACCGCGAGCTTGCCTTTGGTGCTTCCGTAGTTATAGGTGCGTTGTGTCCCCAGGGGATCGGTGACTATGGCGACTCCGGCGGCACCGTAGCTCACCGTGTACAGATTGGCGCCGCCTGCATACTGGGTGCTGATGCCTCGGCCTTGTGCGTCGTAGGCATAGGTCGCAAGCCGCACGCCCAGCTCATCGTTGATACCGGTGAGCAGCTGCGGGAAGATGGTGTTCTCGTACAGGTAGGTTTTGCTAACCGTACCTCCTGCGAGTCCGGGGTAGGTGACGGTTATCAGGCGAGGTGCTGCTGCGGTGCCGCCGTAGGTGTAGCTGGTGACCTGGCCGTCGCTGCCGGTCACGCTCGCCAGCTGGCTGCCGGCGGTGTATGCAAAGCTTAAGCTGCGGCCGAACTGGTTGCTCACGGTGATGAGCAAACCGGGTACGGGAGCAATATGAAAGGGAGTGCTGGCGGTGCTGTAGGTGTAGGTAGTGGTCCAACCGTTCCGCTGGGTCACTGTCAGCAGCTTGCCCGCCGCATCGAACTGCCACTGGCTGTCGTCGTCCAGGCGCTTGTACAGCAGGCCCAGAGTATTGACCACCAGTGTGTCGGCGCTGTTGCCGGCACTCCAGCTGCTGCTGCCCAGATCCCAGTCAAAGGTGCGTACGCTGCCGTCGCCGAAGATGACCCGGGCCACGCTGTTGGCTGTGCCTGCAACGCCTTCCCATCTGATGGACACGGCGTGGTTGTGCGACCAGGCCTGACCCAGTCCCGGGTTGACGGCCAGATCCCTTCCGCCAATACCAGCCTGGCTGCTTCGGTAGTGCCGCACCAGGCTGAGCGGGTCCGCGCCTTGCCCGCTGAGGTCTGTCTCGCTTAAAACCTTCTCTCCCGTCGCCGGCAAGATAGGGTTACCGGCTTGGACTCCATCAAGTCTGGGTTTATCGGTCGGGCACGGGCATACCTTGCATTGCTTGGGGGGGCTCGAAATGACTGGAACTATTGGCTCCGGCCATGGCTTGGGGGGGTTCGAAATGACCGGAACTATTGGCTCAGGCTCTGGTGGAACAGGCGGCACTGGTGTGCACACCATGGTGATGTAGGAAAGTACCGGGCTGTTGTACAGGAAGGACGGATTGCTGACCAGGGTATGGGAGTAAGTCCAGGATTCACCCGGCACGCAACTGGTGACCCATGCAGGTTTGTCTGGTTCGACTGAGTTGCTGTACTCAATCGCCTTCTGGGCCGCGCCACACCAGCTGTCGGCATGGAAATACGGCGGGTCCGAGTAGTAGTAGAAATAATTTAACGCTGTTCCGGCAGGGCAGGCCGTGAGGTTTGTGTAGTGGTGCCTGATCGGGATCAGGCTGATGCTGGGTGTCTGGGCGATTGCGCTGGTAGCGAGCGCTACGGCAACACCGCATGCGAGTGAAAGCGTTTTGCAAACGGCAACACAGCTTCTTGCGAGCACCTTGGCCATAGTCCCCCTCCCAGAGGTTGCTGCTCCCGGTTGCCTTGGCTGGCAATCTTTTTGATGCAGCGTGTCGGCTGGTCACTTGAAGGACGTCGCCAACTTATTGAAGTTGGAAGGGAGTGTTGATGAGGCCTGGGTGGCCTGTCAATGCGAAAACGTTGTCAGTGTGCTTTTAACAACTGCAATTATTTACGCAGGTAAGTAGAAAGAATTGAATGCGCGCGCCGAAATTTTTCAGTGCATTGGATAGTTCTCAATTGCTTGCAGCCGTGATGCGTTGAGCGCGATCAAGCGTCGTCAATGCACGTGTATTTTTGCGGTTTACCTTTTCGAACGCCTGCGCCGCCCGCTGAGCTTTAATCAAACGCCTCAAAACGCCCACCAGTTTTGTCCGCACGGCCATGGGTGACCCAAGCCGGTGCAAGGTCTGCTCGCTTGTCTTCACGGGCGGCCCTTTGACCCTGCCGCTTGCAACGCTATTCAATAAGGCGCATTCTTCCAGCGCGGCCGGCCGTTTCCCCAATCTGTGCCCCACGCCCCTCGCCGCGTCAGGAGTCCGTCATGTGCACCCTGCATCTGCGTCATTGGCTCTACCTCCTCCTTTCAGGCACTTTGCTGCTGGGCGCGGCCCACGCGGCCACGCCACCGCCGCCGCCCGCGCAGGCCATGATGGACGCGCTGAACCGGGCCACGACGGCGGTGGTGGGTGTCAAGGTCACTGCGACGGAAGACGCGCGGTCGGCCGAGACGCTGGGCCTGCGGCGCGCCGGTTCGGGCGTGCTGATCAGCCAGGACGGGTTGATCCTGACGATCGGCTACTTGATGCTGGAGGCCGAGCAGATCGAGATCGTCACCCAGGACAACAGGACGCTGCCGGCACGCGCCGTGGCCTACGACCTGGCCACGGGTTTCGGCCTGCTGCGCCCGTTGCTGCCGCTGCGCAATGTGGCGGTGGCGGCGCTGGGCAGCAGCCGGGACCTGCAGCCGGGCGAGCCGTTGATGGCGGTGACGGGCCCGCAGCCGGACGAGGATGGCGATGTGAGCATGACGCGGCTGGTCAGCCGGCGCGCGTTCTCGGGCAGCTGGGAATACCACATTGAGTCGGCGCTGTTCACCAGCCCGCCGGTGCTGGCCAGTGGCGGCAACCACAGCGGCGCACCGCTCTTCAACCAGCGCGGCGAACTGATGGGCATAGGCTCGCTGTTCGTGTCGGACGCGACGGGGGAGAACCGGCGCCTGCCGGGCAATATGTTTGTGCCGGTGGATTTGCTGCGCCCCATCCTCGCGGAGCTGCAGCGCGCAGGTTACAGCGCCAAGAGCCGCAGGCCCTGGCTGGGCATCACCTCCAACGACCAGGGCGGGCGCATACAGATCCTGCGCGTGAGCAAGGAAAGCCCGGCGGACCTGGCCGGGCTGTCGGCGGGCGATGTGGTGCTGGCGGTGGACGATGCGAAAGTCGCGACGCTGGAAGCGTTTTACAAAAAGCTCTGGGACCACGCCGCACCGGATGCGGAAATCCGCCTCACGGTGCTGCAGGGCGCGGAGATCAGGACCATCGTGCTGCGCGGCCAGGACCGCATGCAGACGCTCAAAAAACCGCCGGGTATCTGACCGGCGGCGCTACGGCGCTATGCCGGAAGCGGCGCCGTGCGGTGCAGGTTCTTGCCTATCGCCTGGAAGTGAAGCGCGGTGGACGGCGCGGCTTCGGGTTCCGCGTCCAGCTTGAACTCATCGACGGCGGCCTGCAGCTGCAGCGTCTGCTCGGCCAGTGAGGCGGCGGCGGTGGAGGCCTGCTCGACCAGCGCGGCGTTCTGCTGGGTCGCCTTGTCCATCAGCACCATGGCCTGGTTCACGTGTTCGATGCCGTTGCTTTGCTCGACCGAGGCGGCGGAGATCTGCTCGAGCAGGCTGCTCACGCGCTTGACGGCCTGCACGATGTCCTGCATGGTGCGGCCGGCCTGGCCGACCAGCTCGGAGCCGTTCTCGACATGCGCCACGGAGTCGGCGATCAGCGCCTTGATTTCGCGCGCGGCTTCGGCGCTGCGCTGGGCGAGGCCGCGCACTTCGCTGGCCACCACGGCAAAACCRCGGCCCTGCTCGCCGGCRCGSGCGGCTTCCACMGCCGCGTTGAGCGCCAGGATGTTGGTCTGGAAGGCGATGCCTTCGATGACGGCGATGATGTCGACGATCTTTTTGGAACTGCCGCTGATGGCCGCCATGGTGTCGACCACCTGGGCCACGACCGCGCCGCCTTGCTCCGCGGTGTCCGAGGCAGTGGCCGCCAGCCCGCTGGCCGAGCGCGCATGCTCGGCGTTGAGCCTGACGGTGGAGGTCAGCTCTTCCATGCTGGAGACGGTTTCTTCCAGTGAGGCGGCCTGCTCTTCGGTGCGGCGCGACAGGTCGGCGTTGCCGGCGGCGATGTCGCCGGACGCCAGGGTGATGGAGTCGGTCGAGGCCTTGATGCGGCTGACCAGGTCGGTCAGCGTGTCTTCCATGTCGCCCAGCGCGCCCAGCAGCCGGCCGAAATCGCCGCCGCGCTCGGTGGAAAACTCCTGGCTTAGGTCGCCGGCGGCCACGGTTTCGGCGATGTAGATCGCTTCATTGAGCGGCTGCGCGATGCCGCGGCCCAGCCGCCAGGCCACGGCCACGCCCACCAGCAAAGCGGCCAGCGCCAGGCCCAGCATCCAGCGCTGCGCCGATGCGATGCCGCTTGCGACAGCCTCGCCGCCAGCTTTGGCCGCCCGTGCCTGCAGCTGGGCCAGCGCGGCCAGTTCCTGCTGCAGCCGCTCCAGCGCTGGACCGGCCTCGCCCGTCCAGGCGCGGGATGCTCCGTCGCGGTCGCCCGCTTCGAACTGCCTGGCCGTTTTGGCAAGCGCCTGCGCATGGGCGGCCTGCGCGCCGCGCACGCCGGCCAGCAAGGCTTTCTCTTCGGCCGGCGGAGCGCCGGCCTCCAGCACCGCAAGTGCGTCCGCCATGTTCTTGTCGCCAGCCGCCAGTTGCCGCCGCGCGGCGGCGGCCTGCGCCGGATCGCCCGAGAGGGACAGTTCCAGGGTGGCGCGCGCAGTGGCCTGCGATGAAGCGGCCAATGCCGCCACGGCGCCGGCACGGGTCCAGGCGTCACCGCTCACATCGCGGCTGAAGGCGCCGGCGCCGGCCAGCTGGCCCAGGCCCACGGCCAGCAAGCCGCCGGTCAGCAGCAATACCAGGCCAAAACCCGCGCCCAGCCGCGTGCTGACCTTTAAATTGTCCAGTTGCATGGTGTTGTCTCCTGCAAGCCGCTTCCGTCTGAAGGCGCGGGAGAGGCCAAGCTCATGCACGGTATCAAGAAAAGTTCGGGCGCTTGTGCCCGAACAAGACGCAAAACAGGGTTTTGTTCATTGAATTGAAAGGGCTTTCTGGCCGGGGCCGGGTCTTGCTCCAGCGGTGCGCTCTTTGCTGAGGGTTGCTGGCCGGGGTAGCCCGGCGGCTACTCACTTTTCTTTTGCTTCGCCAAAAGAAAAGTAAGCAAAAGAAAAGGCGACCCTGGTTGCTGCGTCCCTCCGCTGCGCTACGGGCAACCTGCGGTGCTCGGTTCAGGCGGGGTCTCGCTAAACTCGCTTCGCTCAAACAACGCGATCCCTGATCCGCCTGAACCTCCGCTCCTCGGCGCATCCACAAGGGGTGGGGACTAGAAAGACAAACACCAATACTTGAAGAAACAAGGACTCGCCACGGCGAGTCCTTGTTTGTATTTGTCTTCTTGGTATTTTCGTTTTCTGTCTTCTTTCCCCGCTCCCGATTGCCCCGTCCTGGCTGGGCCGAGGAGCGCAGACGTAGGCGGATCAGGGATCGCGCTTGTTTGAGCCGCAGGCGAGTTTGCGCGAGACCCCGCCGTAGTCGAGCACCGCAGGTTGCCCGAAGCGAAGCGTAGGGACCCAGACTGCGGGTCGCCTTTTCTTTGGTGACTTTCTTTTGGCGAAGCAAAAGAAAGTTACTTGCCGCCGGGCAACCCCCGGCCAACCGCCCTCAGCAGAGAGAACAAAAGCACAAAGGCCGGAGCAAACCCGGCCAGCAAGCCTAAGCAAAAAGCAGCAGCACTCATAAGAACAAAGAACATCAGAACCGGTAAGCCACTTCTGTCCACATCCGCATCGCATCCGGCGCCTTGACCAGTTCCGGCGCCGGTCCGAGCGGCGAGGCGAGGTAGGCCCGAGCCCGCCACTGGTTGAACCCGGTCCAGTCAAGCCCGACCCCGGCGCCGCTGAAGCTCGCGCTGTTGGTGCCGGCCGTCCAGGGGCGCTGGTTGACCTTCAGGTAAGCGCCGTCCCAGAACGCCAGCGCCTGGAGTTTCCCGCCGCCGGCCTGCCCCAGGTCGTAGCGCAACTCAATGCTTGCGCGGTAGCCGGCATCGCCCGACAGAGCGCTCACGTCGTAGGCGCGCACGGAGTAAGGCCCGCCCACGGACATTTTTTGCGACGAGTCGAGGTTGGTGTTTGCCCATTGGCCCGCCCAGGACAAATACACCGTGCCTTTTTCTCCCCAGCGCTGCAGCCGGGAGAAGTTCAGGTTGGTCTTTGAGAACCAGCCTTCCGTCCTTGCGCCGGCAGCGTCCGCCAGTTGGGCCTCCGCAGCATCAAAACCCACCCGGCCACGGGTCCATACCAGGCTCCAGGTGTTGATGCCGCCGGACATCAAGGTGTCGCGCCAGTCCCCGCTCAGGCTTGAAACCCAGCTGCCGAGATGCCGGTCGGTCTTCATTCCTGCCATGTCGATGCGCTCACGCAACTGCAGGTTGTCGTACTGGACCTGGCCGTAAACGTTGACGGCCTGGCTTCGCAGCAGCGGATGCCTGCCCCACACGCTTTCGGTTTCGGCGGAACCATGCGCGCCTAGCTCCTGCAAGGATCCGCCGATTTTGTAGTTCAGCATGGAATAGGCGGCGCCGCCGCGCGTGCCCTGCCCGTTCAACAAGGACTCGTAACTCACGCGCCCGTAGTTGACCCCGGAGCCAGAACTCAGGCCGCCCACGCCCAGGACATCGCCACGCCGCAAGGGATTGTTGAAGTACACCGTGCCACCGAGCCGGCTCCTGCCTGTGTAGCTGTTGCCGTAGTCGTCCAGAACCAGGCTTCCGGAGACTGCCTGGCCGGGCGCGACCTGGATGCTCAGGTCCGAGCTTCCTATGCCGTCGCCGGGTCTCAAGGTCGCCTGCACCACCACGCCGGGTATGTCCGACATCAGCAGCAGCGACCTGTCGAGCAAGGCCTGCTCGACCGGCTGCCCRCCTTGCAGCGGCGCCGCCGTCGCCTGCAGCAGCAGGTCGTTCACGCGCGTCTGGTTGTCGATGCCGACCTTGCCGTAGCGCGCCTCTATCACCAGAAGGCGCACAATGCCCGACTGGATCACCTGCGCGGGCACCACGGCCCGCGCGAAGCTTTGGCCCCGGCCGCGGTAGAACCTGCTGATGCGTGTCGCCATTTCATCGAGCTGGTCCAGCGTGAGGGTTTTGCCTTCCGCATCGGCCACCAGCCCATGCAGGGTGTCCGTCTCGACCAGGGTGTTGCCGAGGATCTGGATCGATTTGACGTCCACCGAAACCGGGGGACGTACGGGCGGCGCCGGGGCATTTTCCTGGTTGTTGAGGGACGGCCCTTCCCCGCGGGGCGGCGGAGCGAAGGGCTGGGACGGCTGGACCTGCTGCAGGATGCTGCCGATATCGACCGGCTGGGCATCGGCCACCCGGGCCGCCAACAAGGGCGCGGCGGCCAGTAGCAGCAGCGCGTGCTTTCGGGATACGAGGCATTTCATGAGAAAACTTCCGTGGGGCGACCGGTTTTATTTTTTGGCGGAGAGCACACCGATCCGCAGCTGCACGCCGCCGTCAACGATGTGCAGGCGCGGGTCTTTTCTTCCCGTGGCAAGGGGCGTGCCCTCCACCATCACCTCGGCGGGCCGGCTGGAGAGCTCCAGCGCCTCACCGCCCGACGATGCGTCGGTGCTTGCGCTGTGGGTCACACGCAGGGTTGACGATGCCTCGGTCGAGCTGGCGTTGGGATTGGATTTGGCGTTGGAGTTGGCGTTGGCGTTGGAGCTGGATGTAGAGCGCTCCGTATCCAGGGCCTGTTGCATGGCCGAACGTATGCCGTCACCATCCGCCCCCAATCCCCGCCCGGACGTCGCCGGCGCGGGAGCGGGCGTGGGAACAGGTGCCGCCGGCAAGGGCGTGATGGCGGCCGTCAGCCCGGTGGGCTGCACCACCGTGTAATTGCCGGCGTCAATACCACCCAGGGTAAAGCCGGTCACGGTCACGGCTTTGCCATTGCCCACGTTCGGGTCGGCAAAAGCACCGCGGCCGCCGCCGCCGACGCTGACCACGTCGCCGGCCAGGGCCGTGACGGCTGCGGTGCCGCCCAGGGTGGCTGCGGTTGTGCCATCGAACACCTTGTTCTGGGCGTTCACACCGGTGACGGCCAGGCTGGCCTGGGTGATGTTCGCGGTGACGCCGCCGGGTTGCGCGATGACGTAGTTGCCGGCATCGGCGCCGCCCAGCGTGTAGCCGGTGACGGTCACCGCCTTGCCATTTCCTGCGTTCTTGTCGGCGAAGCTGCCGCTGCCGGTACCTGCCACGCTGACCACATCGCCACCCAGGGCCGTGACACCGGCCGTACCGTTCAGCGTGGCGGTGGTCGTGGTGTCATAGACCTTGTTGTTGGCGCCCACACCCGTGACGGCCAGGCTGGCCGGGGTGATGTTGGCCGTGATACCGGCAGGTTGCACGACGGTGTAATTGCCGGCATCGGCACCACCCAAGGTGTAGCCGGTGACGGTGACGGCCTTGCCGTTACCCACGTTCTTGTTGGCGAAGGCGCCGCTGCCGCCGCCAACCGTCACCACGTCACCGCCCAGGGCCGCGACGTTTGCCGTGCCATTGAGGGTGGCGGTGGTCGTGCTGTCGTAGACCTTGTTGTTGGCCCCCACGCCCGTGACGACCAGGCTGGCCGGCGTGATGTTGGCGGTGACGCCGGTGGGCTGGACGACAACATAGTTGCCGGCGTCGGCGCCGCCCAGCGTGTAGCCGGTGACGGTGACAACCTTGCCGTTGCCCACATTCTTGTTGGCGAAATTGCCGCTTCCGGTGCCGCCCACAGTGACGACATCACCACCCAGGGCTGCAACGTTTGCTGTGCCATTGAGCGTGGCGGTGGTGGTGGTGTCATAGACCTTGTTGTTGGCACCCACACCTGTGACGGCCAGGCTGGCCGGTGTGATGTTGGCCGTGACGCCGGTGGGCTGCACGACGGTGTAGTTGCCGGCATCGGCACCGCCCAGCGTGTAGCCGGTGACGGTGACGGTCTTGCCGTTACCCACATTCTTGTTGGCGAAGCTGCCGCTGCCCGTGCCACCCACAGTCACGACATCACCGCCCAGGGCCGTGACACCGGCCGAACCATTCAGGGTCGCCGTGGTGGTGGTGTCATACACCTTGTTGTTGGCCCCTACACCCGTGACGGCCAGACTGGCGGGCGTGATGTTTGCGGTTACCGCCGTGGGCTGCACCACGGTGTAGTTGCCGGCATCGGCACCGCCCAAGGTGTAGCCGGTCACGGTCACGGCCTTGCCGTTGCCAACGTTCTTGTTGGCGAAATTGCCGCTGCCGGTGCCGCCTACCGTTACCGTGTCGCCACCCAGCGCCGCCACCGATGCTGTTCCGCCGAGCGTGGCCGCAGTCGTGGTGTCGTACACCTTGTTGTTGGCATTCACGCCTGTGACTGTGAGGCTGGCGGGCGTGATGTTGGCGGTCAGCCCGGTGGGCTGTACCACGGTGTAGTTGCCACCATCGGCACCGCCCAGCGTGTAGCCGGTGACAGTCACGGTTTTTCCGGTGCCCACATTCTTGTTGGCAAACGCACCACTTCCACCGCCAACCGTCACGACGTCACCCCCCAGGGCCGTAACAGCCGCCGTTCCGCTGAGCGTCGCGGTGGTCGTTGCGTCGTAGACCTTGTTGTTTGCACTCACACCCGTCACCGCCAAGCTGGCAGGCGTGATGTTTGCGGTCACTGTCGTGGGCTGCACCACGGTGTAATTGCCGGCGTCCGCACCGCTCAGCGTGTAGCCGGTGACGGTAACAGCCTTGCCGTTGCCTGCATTCTTGTTGGCGAAGCTACCGTTGCCCGTGCCGGCCACCGCCACGACGTCGCCGCCCAAGGCCATGACGGCCGCCGTTCCGTTGAGCGTCGCCGTGGTGGTCGTGTCGTAGACCTTGTTGTTGGCGCCCACACCCGTGACGGCAAGGCTGGCTGGCGTGATGTTGGCCGTTAGGCCCGTGGGCTGCACCACGGTGTAATTGCCGGCATCGGCACCTCCCAAGGTGTAGCCCGTGACTGTCACGGCCTTGCCGTTGCCCACGTTCTTGTTGGCGAAGGTGCCGCTGCCACCGCCAACCGTCACCGCATCGCCACCCAGGGCGGCAACGCCGGCAGTCCCATTGAGCGTGGCCGTGGTGGTGGTGTCATACACCTTGTTGTTGGCATTCACACCGGTCACCGTCAGGCTGGCGGGTGTGATGTTGGCGGTCACCGCCGTGGGTTGAACCACGGTGTAATTACCGGCGTCGGCACCACTCAGGGTATAGCCCGTGACAGTCACGGCCTTGCCGGTGCCCACGTTCTTGTTGGCGAAATTGCCGCTGCCGGTGCCGCCCACCGTCACGGTATCGCCAGCCAGGGCCGTAACGGCCGCTGTTCCGCTCAGCGTCGCGGTGGTCGTTGCGTCGTAGACCTTGTTGTTGGCTCCCACACCTGTGACGGCCAGGCTGGCCGGTGTGATGTTGGCGGTCACTGCCGTGGGCTGCACCACGGTGTAGTTGCCGGCGTCGGCACCGCTTAGCGTGTAGCCGGTGACCGTCACGGTCTTGCCGTTACCCACGTTTTTGTTGGCGAAGGTGCCGCTGCCGGTGCCGCCCACCGTCACAACATCACCGCCCAGGGCAGTAACACCAGCAGTGCCATTAAGGGTAGCCGTGCTGGTGGTGTCGTACACCTTGTTGTTCGCGCCTACGCCGGTGACAGCCAGGCCGGCCGGCGTGATGTTGGCCGTGACACTTGTGGGTTGCACCACGGTGTAGTTGCCGGCATCGGCGCCGCCCAGCGTATAGCCGGTGACGGTCACGGCCTTGCCGTTACCGACGTTTTTATTGTTGAAATTGCCGCTGCCGGTGCCACCCACCGTCACGGTATCGCCAGCCAGGGCCGTGACAGCCGCCGTTCCGCTGAGGGTGGCGGTGGTGGTGGTGTCGTAGACCTTGTTGTTTGCGTTCACGCCGCTGACAGTCAAGCTGGCGGGTGTGATGTTTGCGGTCACCGCAGTGGGTTGAACCACGGTGTAGTTGCCGGCATCGGCGCCGCCAAGGGTGTAGCCGGTGACAGTCACGGCTTTACCCGTACCAACGTTTTTGTTATTGAAATTGCCGCTGCCGGTGCCGCCAACCGTCACCGCATCGCCGGCCAAAGCCGTCACGCTGGCCGTGCCATTGAGCGTGGCGGTAGTGGTGGTGTCATAGACCTTGTTATTCACCCCCACACCGGTGACCGCCAGGCTGGCCGGTGTGATGTTGGCGGTCACTGCCGTGGGTTGCACCACGGTGTAGTTGCCGGCATCGGCACCGCTTAGCGTGTAGCCGGTGACGGTCACGGCCTTGCCGTTGCCCACGTTCTTGTTGGCGAAGGTGCCGCTGCCCGTGCCAGCCACAGTGACCGCATCGCCGCCCAAAGCGGCAACACTGGCCGTGCCATTGAGCGTCGCCGTGGTGGTGGTGTCGTAGACCTTGTTGTTCGCGCCTACGCCGGTCACAGCCAGGCTGGCTGGCGTGATGTTTGCCGTGAAACCTGTGGGTTGCACCACGGTGTAGTTGCCGGCATCGGCGCCGCCCAGCGTGTAGCCGGTCACGGTAACCACCTTGCCGTTGCCCACGTTCTTGTCGGCAAACCGGCCGATGCCCGTGCCGGCCACGTTCACCGTATCACCGGCGAAGGCTGCGACGCTGGCCGTGCCGTTGATGGTGGCGGCGTCGTTGGCGTTGTACACCTTGTTCTGGATCGTCACACCGCCAACGGCAAGGCTGGCCGGCGTGACGTTCGCGGTCAGGCCCGTGGGCTGCACGATGACATAGTTGCCGGCGTCGGCGCCGCCCAGCGTGTAGCCGGTGACGGTGACGGCCTTGCCGTTGCCCACGTTCTTGTCGGCGAAAGCACCGCTGCCGCTGCCGGCCACGCTTACCGTGTCGCCGGCGATGGCCGTGACGCTGGCCGTGCCGTTGAGGGTGGTACCCAGGCCCGCGTCATACACCTTGTTGTTTGCGCCTACACCTGTGACCGTCAGGCTGGCGGGATTCACCGTCAGCACGCCATTGACAATGTTGATGTCATAGCCTTGCTGGTTCGAATACAGGCCGGAACCCGTCACCGTGTAGCTGCCGGCATTGACCGCTCCCTGGGCGGTTCCGCCGAAACTGATGCTCCCTGACAAGCTGCCGCAGGCCACGTTGGAGCAACTGATGCCGGTTCCGCCATTCCAGGACAGCTTGTCGTAGGTCTTGCTGGCATTGCCAACGGTGACCGTGGTGGCCTTCATCAGTGATTTGAGCAGGGGACGGCTATTCCCCTCATAAATCCGCCAGACGTTGCTGAGGTCCCAATTCGGGTTGACGTTGCCGTTGGCGGCCGTG
This sequence comes from Polaromonas sp. P1_G1, assembly GCF_056405595.1. Classification (NCBI taxonomy): domain Bacteria; kingdom Pseudomonadati; phylum Pseudomonadota; class Betaproteobacteria; order Burkholderiales; family Comamonadaceae; genus Polaromonas; species Polaromonas sp. P1_G1. Next base: position 95,882 of record NZ_JBFUBU010000004.1, on the reverse strand, counting down.
GCTGAGTTGAAGTTGGCCTGTTGCTGCATCTGGGCTGTGGTCATGCCCATGCCGCCGCCCGAGCTGGTGGCCTGGCCGGTCGTGGTGCTATCCCAAAAGCTGCCGCTGATCGTTCCTGTCGTCCGGCTTCCCACCAACCCGCCAACACTGCCGGCCGTACCGGTCACCTGCCCGGCGGCATAACTGTTGCTGAGGACACCACCGTTATTGCTCATGTCCCCCACCAAGCCACCCGTCTTGGTGGTGCCGGTGACGGTGCCAGTGGCGTAACTGTTGCTGATGCTTCCGCCGCTGCCGCTCCACAACCCAACCAGCCCGCCACTGGTGTCGCCGGAATTGTTGACCGTGGCGCTTGAATAGCTGCTGCTGATGGCGCCGGTATGGAGCATGTAGCCCACCAGGCCGCCGGCATTGTTTGAGCTGGTCACGGTGCCGGTGGCATAACTGCTGCTGATGTCGCCCTGGTTGTAGCCCGCCAGCCCGCCGGTAAACACCGTGCCGTTCACAGCGCCTGTCGCGTAACTGTGGTCAATTTTTGAGCTGCCGCTGGTCCCCCCCACCAGTCCGCCGGCATCGCCTCCTCCGGATACGGTGGTGCTGGCGTAGCTGTTGCTGATAATGCCGTCGTTCCATCCTGCCAGCGGGCCCGTGTCGCTGTCGGTGCTCTTGACCGAACCGCCTACCAGTCCCACATTGCGGATGACGCTGGTCGAGCCGGTGGAACCAAACAGGCCGGTGAACCGGGTCGTGCGATCTATCGTGAGGCCGGTAACGGTGTGGCCCAGGCCGTCAAAAGTGCCATAAAAACAGTTGGGGGTGCAGCTGACATTCCCCGTTCCGATCGGTGCGAAGCCTGCACCGCTGTTCCAGGCACTGGTGGGCGCAGCATTGATGTCGGCGCCCAGCACGTAGCGCCCGCCGAGATTGCCGCTGATCCCCTGCAGGTCGGTGGTGGTGCTGCTGCCCGCGGCGCCCAGGTCGGTGATGACGGTATACGCGAGGGTGGCGCCGGTGCTGCCTCGTTTGGTGCTGAAGTTGTTGCCCGCCGGCAGATTGACTTTCGCGCCGTTGTTGACGGTGTAAGTGTTGCCGGTACCGCTGGTCGTGCCCTGGCCGTATTCCAGCGCCAGCTTGCCCGTACCCGAAGCATTGAGGTTGGCATTGATGTTGATGTTGTTCTGCGCGTTGAGCGTCAGCTGGTTGGCGCTCCAGCTCACCACGTCATTGACGTTGACATCGCCCGCCGTGCCTGCATTCCCGCTGCTGCTCTGGATGATGACGGCGCCCGCGCCCAGGTTGGCGCTCAGGGTCGCGCCGGTGATGTTCCCGCCCGAGGCGGCGATGGTGAAGTCGACCGGGTCGATCAGCCAGGTGCCGCTGTTGCCGGCGGGGGCCGCCGTGGAAATCCGCGCGCCGCCGGCAATGTTCACCTGCGCGCCCGAGGTCTCAACGAAACCGCCGTTGCCGCCGTTGGGCGCCGAGGCGTCCAGCGTGCCCGCAACATTGGCCGTACCGGCGGCCATGCCGCCCAGCAGGATGATGGTGCCGCTGCGGTTTTCCACGGTGCGCGCCTGGATCACCCCGCTGTTGTTGACCGCACTGGCCAGCAGGGAATCCCGGGCACCGGCGCTCATGAGCGCCTGCCCGCCGTCGGCCAGGATCAACCCGCCGTTCTCGGCCAGGCTGTTGAGAACGCTCTGGTCCACTTCGATCTTGAGCAGCTGGTTGCCCTGAAATGTCAGGGTGGCGGCGCTGCCGGCCGCCAATGCCACAGTGCCCTTGGCGGCATTGATGCTTCCCTGGTTGCGCACGGTGTTGCCGATCAGGGCGACATAGCCGCCCGTGGCGGCATTGATGCTGCCCTGGTTAACCACACTGCCTGCACCCGCGCCGCTGAAGCTGCGCTTGCCGCTGCCGAGGTCCGCATCCTTGACATCCAGCGTTGACGCCACAAGCCCGCCCACGTTGACCTGCGCGCCGGCACCGAACAGGATGCCGTTGGGATTGATCAGGAAGACCTGCCCGTTGGCGTTGAGCTGGCCCAGGATCTGGCTGCCGTGGGTGTCCAGGATGCGGTTGACCGCGATCGCGATGGCGGAAGGCTGCACGAAGTTGACGCTTTCCTGGGCGCCGACGTTGAAGCTTTTCCAGTTCAGGGAAGCGTTCTGGCTGGACTGGGTGATGGTGGTGGCGGAGCCGTTCCGGGAAATGCTGGCGGCGCCCGAGGTGACCTGGCCGTCCACCGGCCCGGCCTGCGCCGTTGCGGCGCCGAGCAGCAGAACGGCGGTGACGGGTTTGCGCAAGGTCCATCTGCCCGCCGCGCGACTGGCGTTCCGGCCCAATCCATCACGGACCGGCGGAGCGGCAGGGAACACCCGCCAGCCAATATTTGTTACAAATTCCGCAGCCTTTGGTGCACTGCCCCTCGAATTTTTTTTGTGCATTTTTCACACTCCGCAAAAACCCTTTTTTCAGCCGATTGCTGGAAAGGGCCGTCAAAGTGATGGTATGCAGAATGGAATCACCGCAGATCAGTGCAAAAAAAGATCTTTTAACGGTTAATAGAAACGGCTCCAAGTGAAGTCCGCAAGTTTCAAATAGTTACTTCTTTTGTAACAATATTCACAAATATGAATGTTGCAAAAAACATACAAATGAAAAAGCGACTTGCCCGGAAACGGCTTCGCCGCGCACCGGGCGTGCGTTTTTAATGCTCGCGCAGGCCGATTTCCACCGTCGGGTAGCGCAGGCGAAGCCGCAATTCCCGCTTCAGGCGGGTGTTGTCGAGCCGGCGCGATTCGCTCATGAAGCTCAGCAGCACCGGGGGCAGTTCATCATGGGCGCTGCCGCGCGCCAGGCGTGGCGGCCGCGGCAGGCCGTAGAGGTCGGCGGCCAGGTCGAAGTAATCGCCCATCTTGAGCTGGCTGTCGTCGCTGGCGTTGCTCACGCGCTGCGGCTTGCCGCGCCACAGCGCTGCCAGGCAGGCGCGGGCCAGGTCGTCGGCATGGATGTGGTTGGTGTAGACGTCGTCTTCGGCGCGCAGCACCGGCGTGCCCTTGAGCAGCCGGCCGCGCGGCGTGCCGCCTTCGCGGTCGGGCGCGTAAATGCCCGGGATGCGCAGCAGGTGCACGCGAGTGCCGGTGGCCCGGCCGAACAGCCGCACATGCGCCTCGGCATGCACGCGGCGGTGGGCGCGCGGCGTGTGGGGGCTCAAGGGCCGGGTTTCGCGCACCCATTCGCCGCCGCAGTCGCCGTAGACCCCACTGGTAGAGGCGTAGACCAGGGAGCGCGGCAGGCTGCGCAGCCGCAGGGCGCGCAGCAAGGCCAGGGTGCGCGGGTCGCTGCGCTCGTCGGGTTTGTCATTGGGGGGCGGCGCCAGGTGCAACACCCGGGTGGCCAGGCCGGCCAGCCGGCGCAACGAGGCGCCGTCGTCCAGGTTGCCTTGCAGCGGCGTGATGCGATGGGCGCGCAGTTCGGGCGCGCGCGCGGGCGAAGACGTGAGCGCCATCAGCCTGGCATTGCGCGGCAGTTGCCGGACGGCGCGCAAGCCCACGTCGCCGCAGCCGACGACCAAAATCCGCTCCCGGCGGAAACGGAAAGGCAGTGCACCTAGGGGGTTCAGGTTTGAGGGCAAAATTGGGGGGTTGCCGGGAAAACCGGCCAAGTCGAGAACAGATACCGCAAGGATACCGAATATGAGCTTTAACGTGACCGTGCAGCCCAGCGGCCGGACTTTCATTGCCCAGGTGGACGAAGCCCTGCTGGCCGCCGCCATACGCCAGGGCATAGGCCTGCCCTACGGCTGCAAGGACGGCGCTTGCGGTTCCTGCAAGTCGAAAAAACTCGAGGGCACGGTGACCCACGGCGCGCACCAGGTCAAGGCCCTGTCGCCCGAAGAGGAAGCCGCCGGCTTCATCCTCACCTGCTGCGCCACGGCCCATTCCGACGTCGTCATCGAATCGCGCCACGTGACCGACGAAAGCGCTTTCCCGGTCAAGAAGATGCCGGTGCGCATCAACAGCCTGGCCAAGGCCTCGCACGACGTGATGGTGGTGCGCCTGCAGCTGCCGGCCAGCGACGTCTTCAAGTACCACGCCGGCCAGTACGTGGAGTTTTTGCTGCGCGACGGCGACCGCCGCGCTTATTCCATGGGCAACGCGCCGCACACCCAGGCCGAAAACCCGGGCGTGGAACTGCACATACGCCACATGCCGGGCGGCAAATTCACCGAGCACGTGTTCGGCCCCATGAAGGAAAAGGAAATCCTGCGCATCGAGGGCCCCTTCGGCAGCTTCTACCTGCGCGAAGACAGCGACAAGCCCATGGTGCTGCTGGCCTCGGGCACCGGTTTTGCGCCCATCAAGGCGCTAATTGAGCACCTGCAGTTCAAGGGCAGCACGCGCCCGGCGGTGCTTTACTGGGGTGGCCGCCGGCCGGCCGACCTGTACATGGACGAATGGGTCAAGGCCAGGGCCGCGGAAATGCCGAATCTGCGCTACATACCCGTTATTTCGAATGCCCTGCCCGAAGACAACTGGACCGGCCGCACCGGCTTTGTCCACCAGGCGGTGCTGGAAGATTTCGCCGACCTGTCGGGCCATCAGGTGTATGCTTGCGGCGCGCCCATCGTGGTGGACTCGGCCCAGGCGGCCTACACCGCGGCCGGCCTGCCGGAAGACGAGTTTTATGCCGACTCTTTTGTGACTGAAAAAGAAAAAGCCCAGGCCACTGTGCCCGCGGAGACCTGAACCCTGAAACACTGAATCCGGTGGGCACACTCCCGACAAACAAGAAGAATAAAGAAGAAGAACAAGAAACGCCCCGGCTGATGCATCAGCCGGGGCTTTTTTATGTGGATGAATCCCGGGGGACAAGGACTGCGCGACGGCGAGGCGCAATATTTTTTTGCAACAATAGGGCATGAACATTCGTCCTCTCACCCTTCCCTCCCTGCTGGGCAAAAGCCTGGCGGTATGTTTTATGGCCGGCGCGGCCCTGTCGCCCGCCCCTGCACTGGCCCAGGCCAAGATCATGCGCATCATCGTGCCGTATGCGGCCGGCGGCCCCATCGACGCAACTGCCCGCCTGATGGCCGAGCGCGTGAAAGACTCGCTGGGCACCGTGATCATTGAAAACAAGCCGGGCGGCGGCGGCAACATCGGCGTCGACGCGATCGCCAAGGCCCAGCCCGACGGACTCACGGTCGGCATTTCGGCGGTGGCCACGCATGCCATCAACCCCTGGCTTTACAGCAAGATGCCTTACAACGCGGCCACGGATTTCGCGCCCATCACGCAGATGGTGCGTGTGCCCAATGTGCTGGTGATGAACGCCGAGACCGCGCGGCGCCTGAACATCAACACGCTGGCCGACCTGATCAAGTACGCCAAGGCCAACCCGGCCAAGCTCAACTACGCCAGCGGCGGCAACGGCAGCGCGGGCCACCTGGCCGGAGAGATGTTCAAGGCACGGGCCGGCATCTTCGCGCTGCACATTCCCTACAACGGCGGCAACCCCGCGCAGCTGGCGCTGCTCAGCGGCCAGGTGGACTACAACTTCGACAACCTCGCCACCGCCTCGGCCAACATCAAGGCCGGCAAGCTCAAGGCCCTGGCGGTCACGACAGCCCAGCGCAGCGCCATGCTGCCCGACGTGCCGGCGGTCGCCGAGACACTCAAGGGCTTCGAGATCGACACCTGGTGGGGCCTGGTGGCACCCGCGGGCACGCCGAAAGACGTGGTGGCCAAACTGAACCATGCTTTTGTCGCCGCGCTGAACTCCCCCGAAGCCAAGGCCCGCTTCGCCACCCTGATGGCCGAGCCCGTGGGCAGCACGCCCGAACAGTTCGGCGCCTTCATGAAGAGCGAACTGGCCAAGTACGAAAAAGTGGTGAAGGCCTCCGGCGCAAAGGTGGACTGATCCCGGGGCCTGGAGCGATCCAGCGCCCCTAAAAAAAGGCCGGCGTCCAAAGGGAGCCGGCCTTTTTTATTGAGCATCGCTATGGGGGGCTCTTAACCCAGCAGGGGCCGCGGGACTGGCTTTGCCAGACCGCAGGCGCAGCGGCCCCCGAGGGGCTGGAGCCCGCGGCTCCAAGCCTGCCTGCGCAGGCTTGGACGGGCGACAGAGGCGAAGCGTCTCGCGAGCCGCGGCCTGCAAGGCCTCGGGAGCTACACGAAGTGAGCGACCGTGGGGGCTATTTCACCCGGTCGCCGTAACGAATGGTTGTGAGCGACCCGCCCTCAAACAGCAGCATGGTCATGAACTGCCCATAGCCGGGGTTGTAAGTCCACTCTTCGACCTGCTGGCAGGTGTTGACCGTGACGTTGGTGGTGGTGCCACCGGAGGTAGTGGGCACTGTCGGCGTGGTGACCGGCGCGCTGGACACGGTTTCCTGAACGGGTTTGCAGAAGCTGTCTTTCAGGACTGGCTCGCCGCATTTTTGCAAAATGGTGCCTTTGGAGTTGCCGATCTGCGCAAGGTCGCCCTTGCAGCGCAGCGACTGGGCGGAGGCGCCGGTGAACGCGGAAGAAGCCAGGAAGGCCAGGGTCACGGCGGCTGCACGGACAAAGATTGGATTCATTTTTTGCTTCCCAGGGTTCGATAAAGATGCGCGCGCGGCGCACCCTTTGAACTTTATGCGCAAAGATTTGGCGCGGCAAGGCATTTATGGCCCCGGGGCCGGGCCGCCGGTATTACTGCTGCAGTGCGCATCCCGCGGCGCCGTGCGGCGCGCGGGCTGGCGCAATGCAATGACTTACTCGCCGAGGTAGGCGGCGCGCACGCGCGGGTCGCTGAGCAGCTGTTTGGCGTCGCCGTTCATGGTGACGTTGCCGGACTCCATGACGTAGCCGCGGTTGGCGATGCCCAGCGCGCGGCTGGCGTTCTGCTCGACCAGCAGCACCGTCACGCCGCGGGAGGAGACGTCTTTCACGACCTCGAAGATCTTGTCGACCATGATGGGCGACAGGCCCATGGAGGGCTCGTCGAGCAGCAGCACCTTGGGACGGCTCATCAGCGCGCGGCCCATGGCCAGCATCTGCTGCTCGCCGCCGGACATGGTGCCGGCCAGCTGGTCCTTGCGCTCGCGCAGGCGTGGGAACAGCACGAACATCTTCTCGATGTCTTCGGCGATGCCGGCCTTGTCGCTGCGGATGTAGGCGCCCATCTGCAGGTTTTCAGTGATRGTCATGCGGGTGAACACGCCGCGGCCTTCSGGCACCATGGCCAGGCCTTSCTTGACCAGGTCCCAGGCGCCGCGGCCCTTGATGCTCTTGCCGAGGTATTCGATGTCGCCGTCCAGCATCGGCAGGGTGCCGGTGATGGCCTTCATGGTGGTGGTCTTGCCGGCGCCGTTGGAGCCGATCAGCGTGACCAGTTCACCGTCGTGGACTTCGAAGTCGACGCCCTTGACCGCCTGGATGCCGCCGTAGGCGACCTTCAGGCCGGTGACCTTGAGGAGTGTGTTTGCTGCCATGTTCTTGCTTTCCTTCAATGACCTGTGCCCAGATAGGCGGTGATCACTTTTTCGTCTTTTTGCACGTCGGCGGGCGCGCCTTCGGCGATCTGCTTGCCGTAGTCGAGCACGGTGACGCGGTCGCACAGGCCCATGACCAGCTTGACGTCATGCTCGATCAGCAAGATGGTGCGGTTGTCCTTGCGGATGCGGTCTATCAGTTCGCGCAGCTGCACTTTTTCGGTGGCGTTCATGCCGGCGGCCGGCTCGTCAAGCGCAATCAGCTGCGGGTCGGTGGCCAGGGCCCGGGCGATTTCCAGGCGGCGCTGGTCGCCGTAGCTCAGGGTGCGGGCCTTGAAGTCGGCGTACTTGCCGATGCCCACGTAGTCGAGCAGTTCCTGCGACCGCTTGGCGATGGCGGCTTCCTCGTGCTTGAAGCCCGGCGAACGGAACACGGCGCCCAGCAGGCCGGACTTGGTGCGGATGTGGCGGCCGACCATCACGTTCTCGAGCGCGGTCATGTCGGCGAAGAGGCGTATGTTCTGGAAGGTGCGGGCAATGCCGGCCTTCGCGACTTCATGCACGGCGGTGGGCTTGTAGGCCTTGCCGGCGAGCTCGAAGCTGCCGCTGTCGGGCGTGTAAAGGCCGGTCAGCACATTGAAGAAAGTGGTTTTGCCGGCGCCGTTGGGGCCGATCAGGCCGTAGACCTGGCCGCGCTCAATGTGGATGCCGACGTCGCTCAGGGCCTGCAGGCCGCCGAAGCGCTTGGAGACACCGGAGACTTTAAGAATGGTTTCGCTCATGTCCATTCTCCTTAAGGGTTGATTGACTGAATGGGGTCTTTGCCGACGACCTTGTTCAGCGACTTGCCGTGTTCCGCGGACGGCCAGAGGCCGCGCGGACGCATCAGCATGATGGTGATCATGGCCAGCGCGATCAGCAGCTGGCGCAGGATGGCGGAATCAAGGCGGCCGTCGGTCATGGCCTGCAGCGGGCCGGCGACGTGGCGCAGCACCTCGGGCAGCGCGGCCAGCAGCAAGGCGCCAAGGATGACGCCGGGAAGATGGCCGATGCCGCCCAGCACCACCATGGCGACGATCATGACGGACTCCATCAGGCTGAAGGATTCGGGCGAGACAAAACCCTGGAAGGCCGCGAACATCGAGCCGGACACGCCGCCGAAGGTGGCGCCCATGCCGAAAGCCAGCAGCTTCAGGTTGCGGGTGTTGATGCCCATGGCCTTGGCGGCGATCTCGTCTTCGCGGATGGCCATCCAGGCGCGGCCGATACGGGAGTTTTCGAGACGGTGGCAGATGACGACCGAGACGATCACCAGCACCAGGAACAGGTAGTAATACATGGACACCGAGTTGACCTCGAAGCCGAAGAACTCATGCGGCTTGCCCAGGTCGAAGCCGAAGAACTTCATCGAGTCGATCTGGTTGATGCCCTTGGGCCCGTTGGTCAGATTGATGGGGCGGTCCAGGTTGTTCAGGAACACCCGGATGATTTCGCCGAAGCCCAGCGTCACGATGGCCAGGTAGTCGCCGCGCAGCTTGAGCGTCGGGGCGCCCAGCACCACGCCGAAAAAGCCGGCAAGCGCCGCCGCGGCCGGGATGATGGCCCAGATCGGCAAATGCAGCCCGTTCGGGAACTGCGCAGCGATCCAGGGGAAGGCATCGGCCAGATGCGGCGAGCCCAGCAGCGCGAACAGGTAGGCGCCGACGGCGAAGAAGGCGACATAGCCCAGGTCCAGCAGGCCGGCGTAGCCGACCACAATGTTCAGGCCCAGGGCCAGCAGCACATAGAGCAGCGCCATGTCGACGATGCGCACCCAGGCGTTGCCGCCCTGCTGCAACAAGAGGGGCAGCACCAGCAGCGCCGCCGCGACGACCAGGAAGGTCACCAGTTTTTTGGATTGTGTGGAATTCATCAATATTCTCCTTGTGTACCGGATGGACAGGCCTTACGCCCGGTCCGCCACACGCTCACCCAGCAAGCCCGAAGGCCGCAGCGTGAGGACAAAAATCAGCACGATAAAGGCGAAGATGTCGGAGTACTGGCTGCCCAGCACGCCGCCCGTCAGCGGCCCGATGTAGCCCGCGCCTATCGATTCGATCAGGCCCAGCAGGATGCCGCCCAGCACCGCGCCGCCCAGGTTGCCGATGCCGCCGAACACGGCCGCCGTGAAAGCCTTGAGGCCGGGCAGGAAGCCCATGGTGTGCTGTACGGTGCCGTAGTTGGAGGCGTACATCACGCCGGCCAGCGCCGCCAGGACGGCGCCGATGATGAAGGTGGCCGAGATGACGGTGTCGGGCTTGACGCCCATCAGTGCCGCCACGCGCGGGTTCTCGGCGGTGGCCCGCATGGCGCGGCCCAGCTTGGTGTAGTGCACCAGCCACATCAGCACGGACAGGGAGACGGCGGTGGCGCCCAGGATGAAGAGCTGGGTCACCGTGATGACGGCGCCGCCGACCTGGAAAGGCTCGCTCGGCAGCAGGGTGGGATAAGGTTTGTAGTTGGGCTTCCAGATGATCATGGCCAGTGTCTGCAGCAGCAGCGACATGCCTATGGCGGTGATCAGCGGGGCCAGCTTGGGGGAGTTTCGCAGCGGCCGGTAGGCGATTTTTTCAATCGCGAAATTGAGGGCGCCGCAAACGACAAAGGCGATCAGCAGCGATATCAGCAGGATCAGCCAGCCCGGCGTGCCCGGCATGGCGCTCTGCATCAGGCCGATGATGGTCCAACTGGTGAGCGCGCCCACCATCAGTACCTCGCCGTGCGCGAAATTGATCAGGTTGATGATGCCGTACACCATCGTGTAGCCCAGGGCGATCAGGGCATACATGCTGCCCAGGACCAGACCATTGATGATCTGCTGAAGCAATATTTCCATAACTCACTCTCCCGTCCGATTGATGAAATTGCAAGCTCCGCCTTGCGGCCGCCCACTGCCGGGATCACCGGCCGCTGGCGCGAGCTAACAAAAAGCCCGCCTATCAAAACCAGGTAACTGGGTTGGGTGGCGAGCTAATCCGCGAATTGTAGCCATCGGCCTTAAGCGAGAATCGGGCCAAGCAGGCGGTTTTCGCGGGGTTTACCCTTAACATTCTGTGAAACGTCGAATTTTAATTTTTCATTAGTTGTTCTTATGTAGGTTACTCTTCAAAATCAAGCCTAATGTGAAACCAGGTGCGACATCGGCCTCGCAGCATTTCGCCAAGCCGCTTGAATAAAGGCAATTTCTCCATTTTTGGATTGCGATATGCGGTTTCATAAATACGAGGCTATCAACGCGGTGTTCCTTTGCGGCACGGTCACGGGCGCGGCAAAAATGCTCAACCTTTCGCAGCCGGCCGTGTCCCGCCTTATTTCAAGCGCGGAAAATGAACTAGGCTTCCTTCTGTTTCATCGCCAGCAAGGGCGAATGGCACCGACGGACGAAGCCCAGCAACTGCGCCCGGCGATTCTGAAAATCATGGAATCCATGAGCCACGCTGCCTCACTGGCCGCGGGCTTGCGCATCGGCGGCACCAGGCAACTAAGGATTGCAGCCGTCCCTTCGCTGGCCACAGCCGTATTGCCGCGAGCGGTTAAATCATTCATTGAGCAATATCCCAAATGCAAGCTGACACTGGAAACCTACCATTACGACTCCCTTGTTGATGCGCTTCTGGCCGGACACGTCGATGTCGGATTTGTTTATGAACCGGTAGCGCATGCGGCGTTGGCGACCACAGACCTGCTGCAGGCATTCTTCTGTTCGGTGTCCACATTCGGCTATTTTTCGAAAGCCAAAAAATCCATTTCCGTCCAGGACCTTGCCTCCTGCAACATCATCGGATTGAGCAAGGATGACCTGGTCGCGTCGCTGATTGCCCAGACGGACGGGATGGCGGACATTGCGCTCACCCGCAATGTTTCGGTCGAAACCAGCGTGGTGGCCATGCATCTGGCCGCGCAAGGGATGGGCGTCGCCCTGGTTGACTCGCTGACGGGTGCACTGGGAAAGCTGCACGGAGCGCAGGTTTTGCCCTTTAGCCCCGAAGTGCCCATACGGGTGGCCGCGATGCGTCTGGTCACACATCAAGCCACACTGCATGAGAAAAAGTTTGTTGAGCATTTCGCGGCCCAGGCCCGTCTGATTCAAGCTGGTTGACATCGCAAATCGGCTCAGTAGCTGTCAAAGTAGCGCTGCAGCTCTGGTGCGTACTGCGTCAGGGTCAGTGCCAGGCTGAGCAGCACACGGGCTTTTTGCGGGCTGAGCGTGTCAGAGCTTATGCTGCCGAAAGCGTCGTCGTTCATCGCGCCGTTGCGCGACACAAGGCCGCTTCCGGTGCGGGAGCTCCTGACGACCGCGACGCCACGGAGAATCGCCTCACGATAAGCCGTCTGGTGAACGCTGGAAATCGACCCGTTTCCGGTGCCCGCATGCACAAGGCCGCGTGCGCCACCGCCCAGGAAGGCCTGAATACTTTCGCTGCCCCCGCCGGCGTAGGCATAAACAATATCCACCTTGGGCAGGCTTTGGAGGCCCGACACACTGAAGGGCGAACTCAGCGTATGGTGGCGTGAGGGCATCCGATGAAGTTTGACATCACCGTTTTGCATATAGCCGACGCACCCAAATTCGGGACTGCAAAAACTGTCGATCGATGAGGTATGGGATTTGGTCACTTCACGGGCCGAAAAGATCCGTTCATTTGCCACCACCATCACGCCAAATCCTCGCACCTGGGGGCTGGCCGCCAGTTGCACCGCCCGCAGGAGATTCAAAGGCCCATCCGCACTGATGGCGGTTGCGGGCCGCATGGCCCCCACCACCACGACCGGCTTGGCCGTCTTCAAGGCCAGATGCAGAAAGTAGGCGGTCTCCTCCAGCGTATCGGTTCCCTGCGTCAGCACAAAGCCGTCCGGCTCTTCGGCCTCGTCGAGCCGAGAAATCGCGTTGGCCAGGAGAAGCCAGGTATCGGTGGAAAAGTTTTCGCTGCCCAACTGGCTGATCTGCACCGTGAGCAATTCGACCTCTTTGGGCAGATAAGGCGCCAGCGGCAGCAAAGTGTCGGCCGCGGAAAGCTGCGAATCCTGGTAGCTGAGTACATCGGATGCGGAGCTGGCTTCGCCTGCGATGGTGCCCCCGGTGCCCAGAACGGCAATCCTTGTTTTTCGCATCAATGTTTCAACCATTGCGTTAAAGATAATGGTGCCGCCCACTGGCGATCACACGACGGATCGCACCGCGGGGCGGACACCAGGAAGACAGCGGCAGTGGCATCAACGCCGCTGTCTTTTCGCCTGGCGCCTGATGGCCAGGCGCTGTCACTTCATGGTGACAAGCGTGGTTTTGACACCCTGCGGATAGGTGGACAGCGTGACGGCAGCGTTCTTACGCTGGCCTGCGCCGTCAAATTCAATATGCCCGGTGATGCCTTCATACTTTGTCTTTCCGACATAGGCCAGGTATTTGGCGGGCTCCGCAGAACCGGCAGCCCGCATGGCATTGGCCAATATCATGACGTTGTCGTAGGCATAAGGTGCGTAAACCACGACGTCGGCTTTGTAGGCGGCCTTGTAGCGTTGAGCAAAACCGGGGCCTCCCTTCATGTCCATCAAGGCTTCGCCGCCGTCGCCGCAAATCACGTTTTTACCGACCGCCTGCGCACCAAGCTTGGGCAAATCACCGGTGCAGACACCGTCGCCCCCCATGAAGGGAAGCTGCCCAATCCCCAACTGGGCCATTTGGCGAAGCATGGAACCTGCCTGTCCATCCAGGCCACCAAAAAAGACGGCCTGCGCCTTCTTGCCCTTGATCGTCGTCAGGATGGGAGAAAAATCAGTTGCCTTGTCACTGGTAAATTCACGCGCGACGATTGTTCCGCCCAACGATTTGAAGGTTTTTTCAAACTCGTCCGCCAGGCCCTGGCCATATGCCGTACGGTCATCAATCAAAGCGACGTTGTGAATTTTGAGCTTTGTGGCCGCAAAAACAGCCAATGCGCTACCGATCATTCCGTCGTGGGCAATGGTACGGAACGTGGTTTTGTAGCCCAGTTGCGTGAGTTTCGGATTGGAAGCCGCAGGCGTGATGTGCGGAAGGCCGGCTTCGCTGTAAATCCGGGCGGCGGGAATGGTGGTGCCGCTGTTGTTATGCCCCACGACGCCATTGACACCGCTATCGACCAGTTTTTGCGCAACCGCGGTTCCCTGCTTCGGGTCAGCCTGATCGTCTTCAGAAACAAGCTCGAACTTCACGGTTTTGCCGCCAATCCTGAACTGGCTGGCATTGAGGTCTTCAATAGCAAGCTGCGCACCACGCTCGTTGTCCTTGCCGTAGTTTGCGGCAGGGCCGGAGAGCGGACCGACGATGGCAATTTTTACTTTGTCCTGGGCGCAAACCGAAGCTGCCGAAACAACTACCAGCACGGAAAGAACGCTTTTTACGCAATAACTTGGCGACATGCACGACTCCTGATGAATTGAGGAATCGGTAGTATCAAGCGGAGGTTTCCCCTTGAGGCATGCGCAGACGAGGCATGCCATGCAGAAAGCGTATGCGCTGTTTTGGGGAGCACCGGCCTGCAGGCCACCTGCGCGCGTCCTATTTCTTCGTGTCGTTTTTTACGCGCAGTTGCTCGAGCTTTTCGGCAATTTTTATTTCCAGCCCTCTGTTGACCGGCCGATAAAAGTCCGGGGCCTGCATGCCTTCGGGAAAGTAGTTTTCACCGGCCGCGAAGCCGCCTTCCTCGTCGTGGGCGTAGCGGTAGTTTTTACCGTAATCCAGCTGTTTCATGAGCTTTGTTGGTGCATTGCGCAAATGCAGGGGCACCGGCCGGGTGCCGTCCCTGGCGATAAAAGCCTTGGCTTCGTTGAAGGCCTTGTAGACCGCGTTGGACTTGGGCGCCACCGCCAGGTAAATCACGCACTGGGCCAGCGCCAGTTCGCCCTCGGGCGAGCCCAGGCGTTCATAGACTTCGGCGGCGTCCAGCGCCATGCGCAGCGCCCGCGGGTCGGCCAGGCCGATGTCCTCGCTGGCCATGCGCACCAGCCGGCGCGCCATGTAGCGCGGTTCGGCGCCACCGTCGAGCATGCGCATGAACCAGTAAAGCGCGGCGTCGGGGTCTGAGCCGCGCACCGACTTGTGCAGGGCCGAGATGGTGTCGTAGAACTGCTCGCCGCCCTTGTCGTAGCGGCGCAGGCGCTCGCCCAGCACCTTGAGCAGCCAGGCGTCGGTGACCTCGGTAACCTTCTCGGCCTTGGCCGCCACGCTGAGCGACTCGAGCGTGTTGAGCAGGCGCCGGGCATCTCCGTCGGCATAGGCCACCAAGCGGTCGGCAGCCTCCGCCGCGATGGTCTCGATGGCCGGCAGCGCTTTTTCGGCCAGGACCTTGGCCACGATCTGCTTCAGGTCGGCTTCGCCCAACGGCTGCAGCACATAGACGACCGCGCGCGACAGCAGGGCCGAGTTAACCTCGAACGAGGGGTTTTCGGTGGTGGCGCCTATGAAGGTGAAAAGGCCGCTTTCCACATGCGGCAAAAACGCATCCTGCTGGCTTTTGTTGAAGCGGTGCACCTCGTCGACAAACACGATGGTGCGGCGACCGCTTTGCGCCTGCCAGATGCTGGCCTGCTCCACCGCTTCGCGGATGTCCTTGACGCCGCCCAGCACGGCCGAGATGGTGATGAAGTGCGCGTCAAAACTGCTGGCCATGAGCCGCGCGATGGTGGTTTTGCCCACCCCCGGCGGCCCCCACAGGATGCAGCTGTGCGGCTGGCCGGACTCGAAGGCGATGCGCAGCGGCATGCCCTCACCCAGCAGGTGCTGCTGGCCTATGACCTCACCCAGGTTTTGCGGGCGCAGGCGTTCGGCCAGGGGCTGGTGGGTAGAGGAAGCGGCTTTCACGGGAGGGCGGGAAACAGGGGAGACCAGAAAATCGGAAACTGCGATGCCAGAAGTCTAAGCCACCGAGCCGGGTCGGCGGCAGGGTTACGGCAAGTCGTGTAAAACACCATCACCCCCTTCCAAGGAAACGCCATGCCAAGCCCCGAAACACTGGAACGATTTATCGCGCGCGTTGAAGAAAACGCCCACGCCGAAGCCATTGAAGAGTTCTACACCGAGAACGCGTCCATGCAGGAAAACCAGTCCGCCCCGCGCGTCGGCCGCGCCAACCTGGTCCTGGGCGAGCAGAAGGTGATGGAAAGGGCGAAGTCGCTGACTTCGACCTGCGTGCGCCCCGCCCTGCTCAACGGCGACCACGTGGTGATCCGCTGGATCTTCCGCTTTGAGTGGCAGGACGGCAGCCGCACCGAGATGGAGGAACTTGCCTGGCAACGCTGGGAAGGTGAGCGCATCGCGGAAGAAACGTTCTTCTATGACCCCGCACAGCGGCTTCCCAAACCTCCACTGGCCTGAGCCTTTTACTCTTTACTGCCGGATCACGTCAGCACCCTTGGGCGGCGTGAAGCGGAAGGTATCGGGCGGCAGGCTGGGATTGACCTCGACCTTGCTGAAGCTCAGCACCGAGCGCTGGCCAAAACTGTCGATGATCTCCAGCGCGGCCAAGCCCGAGGATTTTTCACCGGGGCGAAAACCCACACGCACGGCCTGCAGCTGGCCCTCTTTGCTTTTGGGCGTGGCCACCACCCATTGCAGGCCGTCGGCATCGGGTGCAGCGGCCAGGTTGAAATCGGCCTGCAAGGCGCGCAAATCGGGGGCCGCGGCAATCAGGGCCGCGGGTGTGGAACCCAAGGCGCTGGACTGCTTGCGCGAGGTGACCTGGTTCAGGTCCACATCGTGCAGCCAGAGGGTCTGGCCGTCGGCCACGATGCTTTGCTCAAACGGCTTTTTATAGACAAAACGGAAGCGGTTCGGCCGGGAAAACTCGAACGTGCCGGTGGAGGTCTTGCTGCGCGCGGCCTGGCCGTCCCTGGCCGGCGCGGTGACGACCTGGGTGAACTCGGCGCGGCCGCTGCTGACGGTCTTCACGAAAAGCTCCAGGCTGTCCAGGCCGTTGGCCCAGGCGGGATGCGCACAAACCGCCACCAGCATCGTTGCAATAAATTTCTTCATGATCGTCACTCCGCCCTTGCGGGCACCAGGATGTCGCGCTGGCCGCTACCACTCATGGCGCTGACCAGCCCGGCTTTTTCCATGTCTTCGACCAACCGCGCGGCGCGGTTGTAGCCGATCTTGAGATGACGCTGCACCAGCGAAATGCTGGCCTTGCGGTTCTTGAGCACGACCTCGACGGCCTGGTCGTACATCGGGTCTTTCTCGCCGCCGCCGTTGCCGCCACTACCACCTTCTCCCAGCAGGTCGCCGTCTTCGCCGTCGACGGTGCCGCCTTCGAGCACGCCGTCAATGTAGTTGGGCTCGCCCTGCTGCTTGAGATAGGCCACCACGCGGTGCACTTCGTCATCACTCACAAACGCACCATGCACCCGGATTGGAAAGCCTGTACCACTCGGCATGTAAAGCATGTCACCCATTCCTAACAAAGCCTCGGCGCCCATCTGGTCCAGGATGGTGCGGCTGTCGATCTTGCTGCTGACCTGGAAGGMMAKMCGGGTCGGGATRTTGGCCTTGATCAGGCCGGTGATCACGTCGACGCTGGGGCGCTGCGTGGCCAGCACCAGGTGGATGCCGGCGGCCCGGGCTTTTTGCGCCAGGCGGGCGATGAGTTCCTCGATCTTCTTGCCGACCACCATCATCAGGTCGGCCAGCTCGTCGATCACCACCACGATGTAGGGCAGGCGCTCCAGCGGCTCGGGCTGCTCCGGCGTGAGGCTGAAGGGGTTGTAGATGAATTCGCCCTTGGCCTTGGCTTCGTCGATTTTTCCGTTGTAGCCGGCCAGGTTGCGCACGCCCAGCTTGCTCATGAGCTTGTAGCGTTTTTCCATTTCGGCCACACACCAGTTCAGGCCGTGGGCTGCCTGGCGCATGTCGGTGACCACCGGGGCCAGCAGGTGCGGAATGCCTTCGTAGACGCTCATTTCCAGCATCTTCGGGTCTATCAGCAGCAGCCGCACGTCGCGCGCATCGGCCTTGTAGAGGAGGCTCAGGATCATCGCGTTGATGCCGACCGACTTGCCCGAACCGGTGGTGCCGGCCACCAGGCAGTGCGGCATTTTTGCGAGGTCGGCCACCACGGCGGCGCCGCTGATGTCCTTGCCCAGGCCGATGGTGAGCAGGGACTTGGCCTCGTTGTAGACCTGCGAGCCCAGGATTTCGCTGAGCTTGATGGACTGGCGCTTGGCGTTGGGCAGCTCCAGCGCCATGTAGTTCTTGCCGGGAATGGTCTCGATCACGCGGATGGAGACCAGGCTCAGGGCGCGGGCCAGGTCCTTGGCCAGGTTGACGACCTGCGAGCCTTTGACGCCGGTGGCAGGTTCGATCTCATAACGCGTGATGACGGGGCCTGGCGCGGCGGCAACCACACGCACCTCGACGCCGAAATCCTTGAGCTTCTTCTCGATCAGGCGCGAGGTCATCTCCAACGTTTCGGGCGCCACGGTTTCCTGGCGGCTCAGCGCGCCGTCGAGCAGGTCGACCTGCGGCAGCTTGGAGTCGGGCATTTCGCTGAAAAGCGGCTTTTGCCGCTCCTTGGCGACGCGCTCGCTCTTGGGAATGTCGACCAGCACGGGTTCGATCAGCACCGGCACCGGATGGTGTTCCTCGATTTCGATGCGTTCGTCGATCAGCGTTTCCTCACGCTCGCGGGCCGCCAGCTTGCCGAAGGCCAGGTCTTCGGCGATCTCGCGCTTTTCGCGGCGCGAATCGATCAGGTTGTCTATCCAGGCGCCGACGCGCAGCGCCACATGGGCCCAGGAAAAACCGAAAACCGCCGACACGGCAATGACGCCCAGCGCGATGAACACCAGGCCGGAGCCGGCGAATCCCAGCCAGTTCTCGCCCATCGAGCCGACCAGATAGCCCAGCACCCCGCCCGCATGGCCGGGCAGTTTCAATTCAAAACGGTAGAGGCGCGACCATTCCAGCGCCGTACAGGCCACCAGCAACAACGCCAGGCTGAGCCAGAAACGGATGCGGTGGGACTCCCCGTCCGCCACCGGTTCGCCGCGCAACCACCTCGCCAGCGATCGCAGCCAGGCTTGGCCGCCGGCGGCCAGCGCCCACCAGACCGAAAAACCGAGCAGGTAATAGCTGGCGTCAGCCAGCCAGGCACCCACACGCCCGCCCCAGTTGACAAGGCTCGTGGGGTGGCCGCCGGCCGCGGCTTGAGCCGTTCCGGAAGTCGACCAGGCCGCGTCCTGCGGCGAGTAGCTGAGCAAGGCGGCCAGCCAGAAAACCAGGCCGAGCAGGCCCAGGATCAGGCTGACTTCATGGGCAAAGCGTTTGATGCCGCCGGGCGCGCCCGTGGCGGGGGAGTTTCTGGAGTTCAGGGTGTCAAGTGAGTAAGTCATGGCCCGTCGCTAAGCTTACCGTAGTTGGGCAAAGGCTTTGAGGGGCGCCACGGGCGCCAAATGAGATGGCGGGCGGGAGTCGGCGGGGAGTGCTACCCCAAGGTATGCAGCCGTTCTTTCACCAGCACGGAGCCGTCTTCCCGGGTTTCGATGAAGCCACGCTCCTCCAGGTCTTTCATGACCCGGCTGACCATTTCGCGCGAGGCGCCGACCATCTTGGCCAGATCCTGGCGTGAGACCTTGTCGCGGATCACGGTGTTGCCGGTGCCGTCGTCACTGGCAAATTCCAGCAGCGCCCTGGCCACGCGGCCGTAGACGTCCATCAGGGCCAGCGATTCGATCTGGCGATCGGCATGGCGCAGGCGCTGCACCAGCCCCTTGAGCACGGCATAGGCCATGGAGCTGTTCTCGGGCAGGCAGCGCGCGAATTCGAGGCGGCCCAGGATCAGGGCGTCGGTCTGGATCTCGGCGCGCACCGTGGCCGAATGGGGTTCGTTGTCGATCAGGCTCATCTCGCCGACGTAGTCGCCCGGGTGCATGGTGGCCAGGATGACCTCGCGGCCTCGGGCGTCAGTGGTGACGACGCGGGCGCGACCCGTCAGGATGATGGACAGGGCATTGGATTTTTTGCCCTGCTCGACGATGGGCTCGCCCCGCTTGAAGCGGCGCTTGACCACCGTATCGGCGACGGATGCGGCCTGGGCGGCCGTCAACACGGAGAAAAGGGGCACCCGGCGAATCAATTCCAGGTTGGACACCATCGTCGTCATATCTGATATCTCCCAACCTCACAAACAACGGGACGTCGCGTGAGTTCTTACAATGGCACGTAATTTATAAAACCAAATGCCGCAAAAGTATTACCCGACGGTTTTTACCTTGCGCTGCGCTTATGCGGCACGACTCTACCTGAGTTCTTACACTTTCCCAATCAGTTTTTCAACATGAAACATTCAAGAGTCTTAATCCTCGGTTCGGGACCTGCCGGCTATACCGCAGCCGTCTACGCGGCGCGCGCCAACCTCAACCCGGTGCTGATCACCGGCATTGCGCAGGGCGGCCAGCTCATGACCACCACCGATGTCGACAACTGGCCGGCCGATGTTCATGGCGTGCAGGGGCCGGACCTGATGCAGCGCTTCCTCGAACACGCCGAACGCTTCAAGACCGAGATTATTTTCGACCACATCAACAAGGTCGATTTCAGCAAGCGCCCCTTTACCCTGACCGGTGACAGCGGCACCTACACCTGCGACTCGCTGATCATCGCCACCGGCGCCTCCGCCAAATACCTGGGCCTGGAATCCGAAAGCGCCTTCATGGGCCGCGGCGTTTCCGGCTGCGCCACCTGCGACGGCTTCTTCTACCGGGGCCAGGAGGTCTGCGTGGTGGGCGGCGGCAACACGGCCGTGGAAGAGGCCCTGTACCTGTCCAACATCGCGAGCAAGGTCACGCTGGTGCACCGCCGCGACAAATTCAAGGCCGAGGCCATCCTGATCGACAAGCTGCACGACAAGGTCGCGGCCGGCAAGATCGAACTCAAGCTGCACCACACGCTGGACCAGGTGCTAGGCGACGCCTCGGGCGTGACCGGGGTGCGCCTCAAAAGCACCCAGAACGACACGACGCAGGACCTGACCCTCAAGGGCTGCTTCATCGCGATCGGCCACCAGCCCAATACCGACATCTTTGCCGGCCAGCTGGAGATGAAAGACGGCTACATCATCACCAAAACCGGGCTGCAGGGCTTTGCCACCATGACCAGCGTGCCCGGCGTGTTCGCCGCCGGCGACGTGCAGGACCACGTCTACCGCCAGGCCATCACCAGCGCCGGAACCGGCTGCATGGCCGCGCTGGACGCCCAGCGTTTCCTGGAACAAGCGGAGTAAGTCAAAAATCCCTTATAATTCAAGGCTTTGCTAAATTCGCCCCAAAAAGGCCGGGTTTGGCAGTCTCGGGTTACCGCCACCCTATTCTGGCGAGGTGAGGCAGGAATGACGACAGGCAGCAAATGCCTTCGACACGACTGCTGTTGAAAAGTACTGGAGTGCACATGGCACGCGTATGTGAAGTCACGGGCAAAGGCCCAATGGTCGGAAACAATGTTTCCCACGCCAACAACAAAACCAAGCGCCGGTTCCTCGTGAACCTGCAATACCGCCGCTTCTGGGTCGAGACCGAAAACCGCTGGGTTCGCCTGCGCGTTTCGAGCGCTGCACTGCGCCTGATCGACAAGAAGGGTATTGATACCGTGCTCGCAGACCTGCGCGCACGCGGCCAAGCTTAAGGAGCACCATCATGGCAAAAGGCGCACGCGAAAAAATCAAGCTGGAATCCACCGCCGGCACCGGTCACTTCTACACGACCACCAAGAACAAGAAAACCACGCCCGACAAGATGCTGATCATGAAGTTTGATCCCAAGGCACGCAAGCACGTGGAATACAAAGAAATCAAGCTGAAATAAATAGCTACGAATCCGTGTGTAGTAAAAACTACCACTCGGTCAGTACATTCAATAAAGGACACCTCGGTGTCCTTTATTTTTTGGGATTTAGAAAGCAGAACTCCCACCAAACAAGCAGCTTGCTACGTGGTTCGCTTGCATCCTGTTGAAATCTGATCCACATAAGCCCTATCTGTGATTTAAGCCTTGCCACAAAGGCGGCGCATCACGCACAGCGCCACAGCGCAATCACCTGGCACCCAAATAAGGCCAGAAGGTTATGACACCGATTGCCGCTGCAGCACAAGCCGCAATTAACACGCCGCCGGCGGCAAGATCCTTTGCACATTTGACTGCCAATGAATATTGTGGCGACACAACATCGCAGAGCGACTCCACTGCTGTGTTCATGGCCTCTGCCATCCAAACCATGGTCATCGCGCCAATCAGCCAACGCCAATCGCCGGCGTTCACTCGGCACCAGCCGGCCAATCCCGTCACCAGCATTGTGGCAATTAGATGCAGCCATGCGTTGTGCTGCGTTTTAAGCATCAAAGCTATCCCCTCGAAGGCATACCCAAAGCTCTTGAGGCGTGCGGCCAGAGTGAATCGCTGCAGAGCGCAGGCATGAGGGATTTCTTTCATTTCTCATCCTTCTTATTGACCAACCGCCAAGCCTGGGCAACACATGAACGTCGAACAGTGCACATCTGCATCGCCTGCAACCCATACAAGCAGCCCCATACCGTGGCCATCAAAATACAGCAGCCCATTACAGTGCGCCGGCCGGCTCCAGCGTCAAACAGGTGCGCCCAGCGAGCGGAATCTGCAAGCACACCTTTCCCATGTCGTCAGCCCGAACCTGCGTCAGGCATGCACCTGTGACCCGATAGGGTGCCAACGGGCGCAAGCCCGACACGCCCAAGCTTTTAATGCCATCGCCGGCTCCGCCGTACAGCACCGCTTGCAAAGAGCTGCTCACATCATCGGAGTGCGCAGCTGCAACCAGCACATCGGGATAGGACAGGGGTTCCAACCTGGGACCTTTTGATAAAAGTGGGTTACTGATCAAGTTTCGAAAACTGTCGCGCCCTCCGGAGTGCGCCATCAGCTCGACACCATGCGCCCATACCGAGGCCTTACTCCGGTGGGCGACCCCATGACTGAGAGTGGTTGGACACTCGTGCTCCAAGGCATCCATGCAGTTTTGATACACGCACTCATCGCCCAACTCTGCTGCCGCCAAAGCCGTCGCTGCGTAGGCACTGCCTCTTGAGAAACCATAGTTTCCTGTGTCGATGGGCCAGAATTCATTGCGCCGAAGCCGCTCATGACTATCGAACAGCTGACGTCTCAACAACAGCCATTGGCGACGCGCCAAGTCAGGTTCCAGCGCATTCAAAAAGTAGCAGGGCATCGCCAGAGGCATCGCGCCACCAATGGCGGGCAAGGCCAATCCCGTATACGTCGAACGGCATGGCACGTAGCGGCCCATGCCATCGAGAAACTCCGCGTCCAGATGCCGGCGAAACTCTGGCGCGTGACCGGCCCATTTCATCTCACCGTGCTGCGCATCGTGGGCACGCAGCGCTGCGGCTCCCATTGTGTTGCACAGGGGATAGACCCAGTTGGGCTCGCAGGCCATCAAATAAAAGGGTGAACGTTCGTATTCTTTTTCCAACCTGGACAGCAAGGACTCGAAACTGTGTTCGTAGCGTTTTCCGTTCGGATGCACCAGCGTAAAGGCACCTTTTTTTGAAAATTCCTGATTTCCCGTGCTGGCCTGGAACAGGGCCATCTGCAGCGCCACGAAGCCCGTGTACATGATGTTCTCACGGGCAGTGGGGTCGGAGTTCCACCGTAAGTTTCCCCATAGATTTTCCAGCCACCAGTAGGCCCACGCGCGGTGCTGTGTCTGCTTTTTCAGTAGCTTGCTTTGCGCGTCGCTCATGTATCCGCCCAACGCAGGCGTGAAGCGTGCCTGCGTCAAGGCAATGCCATAAGCCAGAAAGTTGACTTGATACCGAAGCGCCGCCGTCTGAAATTGATCGCGTTGCTCGAACCCCGAAAATTCATCGCGGGGTTGCAGGGCCCGATCGAGCGCGAACCTCACACGATGCAGATGCGCCAACGACATTTCCGGTTTTTGCCTTGATGGTTGGGCTGTGAAGATCGTGTCCAATCTAGCCGCTTGCCGGACCAGGTAATCGTTGTCGATGCGCCTTTGCCGGCCTGAAAACATAAACCAGCCCAGCATCGACAGGCAGCCCGCCGCAGCAGACAGCGCGAGCACGTAGTACACATTCAGTACCACGCCTGGCTGGATTGCGCCGTGGTTCATGCTCGCGGCCCAAAACGCCGAACCGAACCATACAAACGGAGGCAGCAACACATTGCCCGTACCAAACCAGACCAACAGCGCAAACGCCAAGGCACCCACCGAACACAGCCAGGCGGCTAAATGCCCCATACCACTGCCGGTGCAGATATCAGCATGCGCCAGAAATCCACCGCCCGGCACCATCAACCCCAAGCCGAAAATCTGCAAGGCATCCTGATGCGCAAAAAGCAGCAAAACCGAGCCACCCGCGACGAGCAGCAGATACAGTTTTAAAAGCCGGACAGTCTTTCTTGTCGTTACCGGACCGAAAATTCGTGTGTATGGCGGAAGAGTAGCAACGCTACGGATTGAACTCACAGACCGACCTTTCTTCGAAATGAAGCATCAGATTGATGCACTCGGCTTTCGACAGGTGCAGTCTGATACGCGTCTGTGAGGCCTTGATGAGCTATATGAAGTTGGGGTGAAGTCACCTGCCAGACGGCCATTTACGTTGCGGAACATCGACCCAATCGCCCGTTTTGAGTTGCAGGTGTGTGGAGGTCAGGCTTCAGCGCAATTCGCATGAAAGTTCTCTTCCGTGTGCAGAAGATGACTAATCTCGAACGCTCTGAACAGTACGCTGGTAGCGACCCTGCTCATTATCAAATCTTGAGGCGCTCGATCACGGAGTTCGTACTTTGCGCCGAACAATAAAAAACCGCTCTCGGATTCCTCCGGAGCGGTTTTTAAGAGGTATCGACCTGAAACCAGGCCGGTATGCAACGCCAGGTCAGGCGCGGGCGGCGCGCAGCTTCATGGAAAACTCGCGCAGGGCGGCAATGCCGCTTTCTTCCGCACGATGGCACCAAGCTTGCAAGTCGGTTGCAAGCTGCTCGCGGGAGGCAGAGGTGCTCATCCACATCTGGCGCAGCTCTTCGCGCATGGTGACCATCTTGTCGAGCACGGGGTGCTCGGCACGGGCTTGGGCCAACTGCGGCTTGGCGGCCGCGGGCACCTTGTCGTCGTCGCGGTGCAGCCAGCGATTGGCCGCGCGCAGCACGGAGACGTCGGCTTTTTTCGCTTTCAGCACTTCGATCTCGGCCTTGCCGGCACGGCGCAGTTCGCGTGCAAAACCGGCCATCACTTCGTAGCGGTGGGCGATCAGCGCTTCCAGCGTTTTCTCGTCGGCCACGGGCTGGATGGAACCCAGCTGGAGCTTGGGCGGAACCTTCTTCACGGAAGCCAGGCCGACCTTTTCCAGGGCGCGGATGTAGATCCAGCCGATGTCGAATTCGTAGGGTTTGACCGAGAACTTGGCCGAGGTCGGGTAGGTGTGGTGGTTGTTGTGCAGTTCTTCGCCGCCAATCATGATGCCCCAGGGCGAAATGTTGGTGCTGGCGTCGGGCGCCTCAAAGTTGCGATAACCCCAGTAGTGGCCGATACCGTTGATGATGCCGGCGGCCGTCACGGGAATCCAGGCCATCTGCACAGCCCAGACCGCCAAGCCTGCCACGCCAAAGAAGGCCAGGTCGATGATCATCATCAGGCCCACTCCTTGCCAGCTGTAGCGGGAATAGACATTGCGCTCCATCCAGTCGTTCGGCGTGCCATGGCCGTACTTGGTCATGGTTTCCTTGTTCTTGCTTTCGGCGCGGTACAGCTCGGCGCCTTCMMAGAACACCTTCTTGATGCCGTGGGCCTGCGGGCTGTGCGGATCTTCAAGGGTTTCGCACTTGGCGTGGTGCTTGCGGTGAATGGACACCCATTCCTTGGTCACCTGGCCCGTACCCAGCCAAAGCCAGAAGCGGAAGAAATGCGAGGGAATCGCGTGCAGATCCATGGCGCGATGCGCCTGATGGCGGTGCAGGTAAATCGTCACGCTGGCGATGGTGATGTGGGTGGTCACCAGGGCGTACAGCACGATTTGCCACCAGCTGGCGGCGAGCAATCCATTTGCCAGCCAGTCGAGGGCGGCATCAAACAAAATCATAAAAATCCTTTAAACAAGCTGCACCAGCGCCATCCAAATTTGTCTCCGGGCGCTGCACCAGACGAGGCCTTATTGTAAGGCGAACCCCCATAAATACCAAGTCTCCTGGGGTACAGAGCCAAGGGTCAAATCAGTGCGAAAAATCACGAATGAATGTGTAACATCAGCCCATCTGTCGTCTTTTGCTCGCAAAAATATCAGGACTTTTGCCAAACCGCCGCGAAAAACCCGTCAGTCTGGTGCAAGTAGGGCCAGAGTCGAAGGTAGGGGCCGCGGCACAGTTTTTCCGCATGCTCCACCCCCAGATGGGTCAACAAAGGCCCGGTTTCAAGGACGTTGAACCCCGTATTGGCCGCGCTGAAGGCTTCGGCAATCGCCTCGTTTTCTTCACGCAAGACGCTACAGGTGGCGTAAACCAGCCGGCCGCCGGGCTTTAAAAGCCGCGCGGCACTCTGCAAAATCGCGGTCTGCTTGGCCCTGAGCTCTTCAATGGCCTTGGGGTTTTGCCGCCATTTGAGGTCGGGGTTGCGCCGCAAGGTGCCCAAACCCGAGCACGGCGCATCGACCAGCACACGGTCTATCTTGCCGGCCAAGCGCTTGATGCGGTCGTCACGTTCGTGGGCAATCGCCACCGGATGCACATTGGAGAGCCCGCTGCGCGCCAGCCGGGGCTTGAGCGCATCCAGCCTGTGGCCGGAGGTGTCAAAGGCATACAGCCGCCCGGTGTTGCGCATGGATGCGCCCAGGGCCAGCGTCTTGCCGCCGGCGCCGGCGCAAAAATCGACCACCATCTCCCCGCGTTTGGCGTCCACCAGCAGAGCCAGCAGTTGCGAACCCTCGTCCTGCACCTCAATGGCGCCGCGGGTGAAAGCGTCCAGCTTGGCCAATTGAGGCTTGCCGTCGATGCGCAGGCCCCAGGGCGAATACGGCGTGGCGACGGTTTTGATCGCCGCTTTCGAGAGCTCTTTCTGGATTTCGGCGCGCTTGTCCTTCAACGTGTTGACGCGCAAATCCAGCCCGGCGGGCGCGTTGAGGCTCTCCACCAGCGGCCAGAAATCGTCGCCCAGCTGCTCCTTGAGCGGTTCCACCAGCCACTGCGGCAGGTTGTGGCGGTGCAATTCCATCAAGTCGGCCGGCTTGACCTGGTCGCAGCGCGCCAGCCAGTCTTTCTCCTGGTCGGTCAGCGCGCCCAGCAAAAAGTCGCGGTCGGCCGCAAAGCCGAGGATGGCCAGCCGCCGCTCCGGCGCGCCGCTGCCGTGCTGGGCCAGGTAGGTGTAGAGGTTTTTCTTGCGCAGCACGCCGTAAACCGTTTCGGCCACGGTGGCGCGCTCGCGCGGGCCAAGGCGGTAGTCACGGAAATAGCGCGACACCACCATGTCGGCGGGGTGATCAAATTTGAGGACCTGCTTGAGAAGCTCGGAACAACTGTCGAGTAAGGCTTTAGGATGCATAACCCCCATTGTCCCACTCCGGTCTTGCAGTACCCGTTTTTAAACCCCTTTACAGCCCCGAACTGACATGCCCGAAACCCTTGCCGAAGCACTCCCGCCCCTGATCGAAACCCCGCCCGGCCTGTACCGCCACTACAAGGGCATGTTATATGACGTGATAGGCACGGTGCGCCACAGCGAAAGCCTGGAGCCGATGACGCTGTACCGTGCGCTCTACGGCGAAAAAGGCCTGTGGGTAAGGCCCGCAGCCATGTTCAATGAAGAGGTGGTCATCGACGGCGTGAAACAGCCACGATTTGCCCGTCAGCCCGGTCCGGCGCCGCAATAGGCGCCGTCACCGATAATCGTGGGTTATGTCCGAATCCACCGAAATCGAAAAACAGGTCAAACGCCGCCGCACGTTTGCCATCATCTCCCACCCCGACGCGGGTAAAACCACGCTGACCGAAAAGCTGCTGCTGTTCTCGGGTGCGATCCAGATCGCCGGCAGCGTCAAGGCGCGCAAAGCCGCGCGCCACGCCACCTCCGACTGGATGGAGATCGAAAAGCAGCGCGGAATCTCGGTGGCCAGCTCGGTCATGCAGATGGAATACCGCGACTGCGTCATCAACCTGCTGGACACCCCCGGCCACCAGGATTTCTCGGAGGACACCTACCGCGTGCTGACCGCCGTGGACGCGGCGCTGATGGTGATTGACGCGGCCAACGGCGTTGAGCCGCAAACACGGCGCCTCTTGCAGGTCTGCCGCGCGCGCAACACCCCCATCCTGACCTTCGTCAACAAGATGGACCGCGAAGTGCAGGACCCGATGAGCGTGATGGACGAGATCGAACGCGAACTTGGCATGACGGTCATTCCTTTCACCTGGCCGGTCGGCATGGGCAAGCTTTTTCACGGCGTCTATGACAGGCGCGAGGACCGCATGCGCGTCTTCAGCCCCGGCGAGGAAAAAGCCGGCGGCGACGACGAAATCCTGGCCGGCCTGGACAACGCCGAAGCCGCCAGACGCTTCGGCGCCGAATACACGCAGGCCCAGGGCGAGATCGAGCTGGTGGCCGGCGCCACGCCCGAGTTCAACCGTGCCGAGTTCCTGGCCGGCAAGCAGACGCCCATGTTTTTCGGCTCCGCCATCAACAACTTCGGCGTGCAGGAGGTGCTGGACGCGCTGGTCGACCTGGCGCCCGCGCCCGCCGAGCGCGAGTCCATCCAGCGTGTGGTGCACCCCGAGGAGAAAAAATTCTCCGGCGTGGTGTTCAAGATCCAGGCCAATATGGACCCGGCCCACCGCGACCGCATCGCCTTCCTGCGCGTGGCCAGCGGTGAATTCACGCGCGGCATGCGCCTGAAGGTGGTGCGCAGCGGCAAGGAACTGCGGCCCAACACCGTGGTGAGCTTCATGAGCCAGCGCCGCGAACTGCTGGACACCGCCTTTGCCGGCGACATCATCGGCATCCCCAACCACGGCGTGCTGCAGCTCGGCGACACGCTGACCGAAGGCGAAGCGCTGCAGTTCACCGGCCTGCCCTTCTTCGCGCCCGAAATGTTTCGCGCCGTCGAGGTGGCCGACCCGCTGCGCAGCAAGCAGCTGCGCGCCGGCCTCACGCAGCTCGGTGAAGAAGGCGCGATCCAGGTGTTCCGGCCTATCGCCGGCTCATTGCTGCTGCTGGGCGCGGTCGGCCAACTGCAGTTTGAAGTGGTCGCTCACCGCCTGGAACATGAATACGGTGTCAAGGCCCGCATCATGGGCAGCAACTTCAACCTCGCGCGCTGGGTCACCAGCGACGACGCCAACGAACTGAAAAAATTCATGGATGCCAACGCCCACCGCGTGGCGCTGGACGCCGTCGATGCACCCACCCTGCTGGTGGATCACAGCGCCACCCTGCGCGCCGTGGAACAGCAATGGCCCAAGATCAAGTTCCATGCGCTGCGCGAGCACGCCGGGCTGGTGTTCCAGTCCAAGATGTAAACGACTTCACCTCGCTCCGTCAAGACGTAGAACGGGCGTCAGCCGCTATCCCATGGACAGTGACTGACGCCCGTAGCTTTTTATGCGTTGATGCTGCGCCGGCCTATTTAGCGTTCAAAAGCTCGCCGACTTCAAGCAGGACCAACTCGTTGTCATCGGCCTTGTTCGGCTCGCGGCTGCTGGAAAACGGCAGATTGTTGTCGTTGCCGACCACGATGTGCGTCGCGTCCACCACGTCCACGTTTTCAATCGTGAAGAAGGGGAACTTGAGCACACCGTCGTTCAGCGGCTTGCGCGCCAGCTTTTGCGGGTCGGCGATGTTGAGCAGGTCGATGTAGCCGACCTTGCGCACCGGCCCGCCCACGTTGGCGTCCGTCATCTCGATCTTGTAGACGCGCTTGAATTTCGCGATGTCGTGGAAGCAGTCGCTGCGCTTCTGGCCTTCGGGGCAGGCCTTGTCGGCCGTGCCTTCGCCGTTGTCGCGCTCGATGATCAGGCCCGTGGTGCCGTCGACCATGTTGAAGTCGCCGATGGCGTTGCCGTTGGCCTCCAGCGGGTACATCCACGAGCGGCCGCTCCACTTGCCGGCTTGCACGTCGAACTCCAGCACGCGCAAAGCTTCCTTGCCGGCCACACGTTCATAGTCTTTCGCCTCGGCGTTCCACACCGGGCCTTCCAGCAGCGCGTACAGCTTGCTGCCGTCCTTTGACGACGCCATGCCTTCGAAGCCCTTGGAACGTTTGATCTGGAAATCGACCGCACCGCCGGGAGCGCCCGGCGTGGTGACGGCGGGATGGTCGGGAGAACGCACCACCTTGCCGTCGACCAGAGTCTCGAACACCGCCAGCACCTTCCCCTTGAGGTCGGCCTTGATCAGGAAGGGGCCGAACTCGTCGCCTATCCACAGCGCGCCGCCGGCGAACTGGAAGCTTTCGGTGTCGAAGTCACTGCCCGTCAGGTAGCGCTTCTTCGTGCCTTCGTGGACGATGCGAAACGGCACTTTTTTGTCCGGGTCATGCAGGAAAACGGTTCCCAGCCTCGTCATGCTGCCGGCCTTGAAGTCCACTTTGTAGTGGTTCAGGTAGAGCATGGCGTCGGGCGAGTTCGCCTTGGCGCCGAAGCCGTTGTCCGTGAGGATCCAGAAAGTGCCGTCGGCCATCTTCTTGATACCGGAATGGCCCTGCAGCGGCTGGCCCTTGAAAGGCAGCGAGACACCGGTGGGCCGGCCCGCCGACATACCCTCCACCGTGCCCGGTGCTTCGGTGCGCTGTCCGTTGCTGAACTTGCCGCTGACCTGCAGGTCCTGCGGCGCATCCTTGGGCGCGGCGATAAAGGATCTGGCGGGCAGCACGGCATGGCCGGCCAGCGTGGCCGGGAAAGCCGTCTGGGCCTGCAGCGGCGACACCAGCGCGGCAGCGGCCACCGCGAAGAAGAGGGCTTTGACGGGAGCGTTGAAGGCAGGGTGTTGCGTTGCGGAAAAACGGAAAAACGGCATGTGCAATCCACAGTTGATGAAAAGCGGATGGTGTGCAACTCGTGTGACGCCCTCATTACAGAAAGCGGAGGGCCACCCCCTCAGGAAAATCTTCGGGACGATGCTGGTTTCCGGTTTAAACAGCTGTTCACGGTATAAATTGCCCGAATCGGCCGGCCGCCGGTTGTGGTCACGCCGCTCTTTTGCCATAAGCTATGCCCATGTCCCTCAAAGCAAGCCTGCGTTGTCTCCTCTTCATGTTGCTCTGCGCCATTTTCGGCGCCAGCCATGCGCAGGTGTTTGACCGGCTGTATGAAAACAGCCCCCAGATCACCTTGGCCCAGCCGCTGCAATGGGTCGCCGTGCCCAAGGACTCCGTCACCTCGCCCGACGCCTTCAGCACCGCAGAATCCGGCGCCGAAAAACGCATCTTCCAGCCTTACACCGACAACACCATCCTGCCGACCTCGGAGGCCCAGGAAGTCTGGGCCAGCTTCSCCTTGCCGGTCACCGAGAACCTGCAGACCTGGTATATCCGGCTGCCCGCCCAGGCGATCTTCAAGGTCAGCCTTTATGCGCGCGACCCGCAAGGCGGCTGGCAGGTCCACGCCGCAGGCGAGGCGATCGCCCCGGCCTACTGGGCATTGCGCACCCGCGTCCCGAGTTTTGAGCTGCAATCGCACGCCGACCAGCCGCAGGTCTATTACCTGCGTTTCGAGCATCGCCGGCCCATCACCGAACGGCCCATGCTGCTCACCCCCATCGAATACATAGACGGCGCCTCGCGCGTCGGCGTGGTGATTGGCCTGATGTGGGGCATGTTCAGCGTGCTGGCCCTGCTGTGCCTGGCCGCGTTCAGCATGTCGCGCAGCAAGGTCTTCCTGTGGTTCGGCGCCGTGGTGGTCACCCTGATGTTCACGCAACTGGTGCTGATCGGCTATGGCGGCTGGCGCATCTGGCCCTACAGCGTGCACCTGAACCAGGTCATGGGCTGGGTGTCCGCCACGGTCACCATGGCCGCGGCCGCCTGGTTCTGCGCCCAGGCCAGCTATGCCCGGGACGGCCATCCGCGCCTGTACCGGCTGCTGGCCGCCGTCACGGCGGGCAGCCTGCTCATGGCCTGCGTGATGATGGTCCGCCTGGACTTCGTGCCGCGCGACCTGCGCAACCTGTGGCTGGCGCTGGCCACCATGGCAATCCTGGCGAGCCTGGTCTGGATATCCTGGCGCGGCCAGACATGGAACCTCCTGTTGCTGCTCGGCGCCGCGCCTATCGGCCTGGCCGCGCTGGCGCGGCTTTCCTACAACGCGGGCTGGGTGCTGAATGTGGAATCGGCGCAGGCCGCGGGCGTGCTGTCGGCCATGGTCGGCCTGCTCTGGGTTTTCGGGGTGCTCGCATGGCGCAGCCGGGCGGCGCTGTTCTCCAATCACCGCGGCGCCACCCTCGCGACCTACGACGCCGCCAGCGGCTTGATGCTGCCGCGCATCATCGAAGCCAGGCTGCCGGCCATGCTGCTGCGTGGCCGCCGGCAGAAGTTGGCCTGCGGCGCGCTGATGCTGCACTGGCTCAACCAGGCCCCCAGCCATGACGAGGTGGGCGACCAGAAGCGCGGCGCCGCGCTGTCCCGCATCGGCGAGATCCTTCGCCGCGCCGCGCGTGACGTGGACACCGTGGCGCGCTGTGACGAAAATCATTTCCTGGTGCTGGTCGAAGGCCCCGTCAGCCGCGCCGTCCTGTCGGAGGTTTCCACCAAAATCCTGGCGGACTGCATACGCGCCTCCGAAAAATTCGCCGACGCGGGCGCCTTCAGCCTGCACATCGCCATATGGCACGACACGCCTCGCGAACAAACCGCCGCGGATGTGACCGATTCACTCAAGGTACGCCTGCACCACATGGCCTCCGGCACCAAACGGCCGGTGCAGTTTGTCGATTCGCCGCTGGAGCCCGGCAGCGCTGCAGCCGAGGGCGCCAACCGGCGTGAGGACCTGCTGGCCAAGATCAATGCGATTGAAACCTCGCATCCCTCGCTGGCGGGAGAGCGCGGCTCCCGCTGAGCCCAGTCCGTAGATTTTCCGCCCAGGGCCGTTCACAAAACCCAGCGCAGCGGTCCTGGCTAGGCGCGGCGGCGCAGACAGTGCACCAGCACGGCAAGGCGACTGCAACAACGCCAGGAGGGTTTTGTGAGCGGCCCTAGCGCCTGGGCAGCGGCAAGGCGGTCTTATATCTGACCTGCTTGAGCGCAAAACTCGAGCGGAT
This sequence comes from Polaromonas sp. P1_G1, assembly GCF_056405595.1. Taxonomy (NCBI): domain Bacteria; kingdom Pseudomonadati; phylum Pseudomonadota; class Betaproteobacteria; order Burkholderiales; family Comamonadaceae; genus Polaromonas; species Polaromonas sp. P1_G1. The sequence continues at coordinate 63,093 of NZ_JBFUBU010000004.1, read as the reverse complement.
TTTTTCAATCCCTGAAATCGGCGACAGCTGCTCGAGGATGAACTTCTCCAGCGCACCTATGTCGGCCACCGCCACGCGGATCAGGTAATCGCTGTCGCCCGACATCAAATAACACTCCATCACCTGGTCGTGCTCGGCGATGCGCCGCTCAAAGTCGGCCAGCGACTCCTTGCTTTGCGTGCGCAGGCTGATGGAGATAAAGACATTGAGGCCCAAACCCAAAGCCGCGGCATTGGCAATCGCCACATAACGGTCAATCACACCGCCGGCCTCCAACGCTTTGACGCGGGCCAGGCAAGGCGAGGGGCTCAGGTGCACACGCCGCGACAGCTCCACGTTGGACAGCGAGCCGTCGCGCTGCAATTCGTCGAGGATTTTCAAATCAAGGGCGTCAAGCTGCATCATCTGTAAAAATCCATTTCTACGGCATTTTATGCCTCTGAATCGCCTGAAACCCCGATATTGAGGCTACACCTTCCGGGAAAAGCTGCGTACAGTCGTTTCTGCCATGAACGATTCCACCCCCCACCATTTGCTGATGCAGGCCGCCACGCCGGCCGATCCGGACCCACAGGAAACCGCCGAATGGCGTGAAGCCTTTGAGGCGCTGGCCCTGACCCACGGCCCCGCCCGCGCGCGGCACATGCTCAACGAATTGAGCCGCGTCGCCCGCAAGCAGCGCATAGGCTGGCAGCCCGAGCTGGCCACGCCCTATATGAATACCATCGCCGTGGACGAGCAGCCGGTGTTCCCCGGCGACCTCGCCATGGAAGAACGCCTGGCCTCGCTGATGCGCTGGAACGCGCTGGCCATGGTGGTGCGCGCCAACCAGGCCGAGACCGGCGGCTCCGCCGAGCTCGGCGGCCACATCGCCAGTTACGCCAGCGCAGCCGACCTGTTTGAAACCGGTTTCAACCACTTCTTCCGCGCGCGTGAAGGTGTGGGGGAAGGCCAGCACCGCGGCGACCTGGTGTTCTTCCAGCCGCACAGCGCGCCCGGCGTCTATGCACGCGCCTATCTCGAAGGCCGCCTCAGCGAAAAAGACCTGGGCTTTTACCGCCAGGAACTCACAGCACCCGGCCAGGGCGCGCAAGGCCTGTGCAGCTACCCCCACCCTTATCTGATGCCGGACTTCTGGCAGTTCCCCACCGGCTCCATGGGCATAGGCCCCATCAGCTCCATCTACCACGCGCGCTTCATGCGCTACCTCACGCACCGGCGTTTGCTCGACTGCACCGGCCGCAAGGTCTGGGGCGTATTCGGCGACGGCGAGATGGACGAGCCTGAATCCATGAGCGCGCTGACCCTGGCCGCGCGCGAAGGCCTGGACAACATGGTCTGGGTCGTCAACTGCAACCTGCAGCGCCTGGACGGTCCGGTGCGCGGCAACGGCCGCATCATCGACGAGCTCGAAAAGCTGTTTGCCGGCGCCGGCTGGAACGTCATCAAGCTGGTCTGGGGCAGCGACTGGGACGGCCTGTTCGCGCGCGACCTCACCGGCGCGCTGACCCAGGCCTTCGCGCAAACGGTGGACGGCCAGATGCAGACCTTTGCCGCGAAAGACGGGCGCTTCAACCGCGACAACTTCTTCGGCCAGAACGCCGAACTCGCGCGCCTGGCCCAGGGCATGACCGACGAGCAGATAGACCGACTCAAACGCGGCGGCCACGACCTCGTGAAAATCCACGCCGCCTACGCCGCAGCCGCCAACCACCAAGGCCAGCCCACCGTGATCCTGGCCCACACCAAAAAAGGCTACGGCATGGGCAGCGCCGGCCAGGGCCGCATGACCACGCATTCACAGAAGAAATTCGACGGCGAGGACCTGATCGAATTCCGCAACCGCTTCAACCTGCCGCTCTCCGACGAGCAGGCCAGGAACCTGGCCTTCTACAAACCCACTGCCGACAGCGCCGAGATGCAGTACATGCACGCCAGGCGCGCGGCGCTGGGTGGTTATCTGCCACGCCGCGAAACAACGGCGAACGTCGTGGACATCCCTGCCCTGCCCTCCTACGCCCAGTTCGCGCTGGCCGCCGATGGCAAGGAGATGAGCACCACCATGGCCTTTGTGCGCATGCTGGGCGGCCTGCTCAAGGATTCGGCGCTCGGTCCGAAGATTGTGCCCATCGTCGCCGACGAGGCACGCACCTTCGGCATGGCCAACCTGTTCAAGCAGGTCGGCATCTATTCCAGCGTCGGCCAGCGCTATGCGCCCGAAGACATAGGCTCGGTGCTCAGCTACCGCGAAGCACTCGATGGGCAAATCCTCGAGGAAGGCATCAGCGAAGCCGGTGCCCTGGCCAGCTGGACGGCCGCCGCCACCAGCTACAGCGTGCACGGCCTGGCCATGCTGCCCTTCTATATCTATTACTCCATGTTCGGCTTCCAGCGCGTGGGCGACCAGATCTGGGCCGCCGCCGACCAGCGCGCACGCGGTTTCCTGCTGGGCGCGACCTCGGGCCGCACTACCCTGGGCGGCGAAGGCTTGCAGCACCAGGACGGCAGCAGCCACCTGATCGCCGCCACCATTCCCAACTGCAAGGCCTATGACCCGGCCTTCGCCGGCGAACTTGCCGTGATCCTGGATCGCGGCATGCGGGAAATGATGGTCGAGCAGAAAGACGTCTTCTATTACGTCACGCTGATGAACGAGAACTACGCCCAGCCCGACCTGCGGCCCGGCGCCGAGGCCGACATCATTCGCGGCTGCTACCGCTTCGACAGTTTCCTGCCCGCCGGCAAGAAGGCGGCCGGCGAAGTGACCCTGATGGGCTCGGGCGCCATCCTTACCGAAGTCATCAAGGCCGCGCAACAGCTCGCGCAGCAGGGCATCGCCGCCACGGTGTACAGCGTGACCAGCTGGAGCGAACTCGCGCGCGACGGCGCAGCCAACCAGCAAGCAGCGCTCAGCGGCGAAGCGCACGCTGAAGCCTTCGTCGCGCAGCAGTTGAAAGCCAGCACCGGCCCCATCATCGCCGCCACCGACTATGTGCGCGCCGTGCCCGAAAGCATTCGCGCCTTCCTGCCCGAAGGCCGGCGCTACCTGACCCTGGGCACCGACGGCTTCGGCCGCAGCGACACGCGTGCCGCGCTGCGCGAATTTTTCAGCGTCGATGCGCAAAGCATCGTGAAGGCCGCGCTGCACCTGCTCAAGCTGGCCTGAGCGAATGCAAGCAGGCCCGTGCACGACACACGGGCCTGTCAAAAGCCCCGCCTCAACCTTACTTGGGCAACAACACCTTGTCGACCACGTGAATCACGCCGTTCGACTGGTAAACGTCGGCGATGCTCACGGTGGCCATACCGCCCTTCTCATCGGTCACCGTGACCTTGCCGCCGGCCGATTTGGCCACCAGCGTGCCGCCGGCGACTGTCTTGATGGAGGCCATGCCCTTGCCGTCGGCGATCATCTTGCCGATGGCCGCGGCATCCCATTTTCCGGCGACCACGTGGTAGGTCAGCACGCCGGTCAGCATGCCCTTGTTCTCCGGCTTGAGCAGGGTGTCCACCGTGCCGGCGGGCAGGGCCGCGAAGGCGGCGTTGGTGGGCGCGAACACCGTGAACGGGCCCGGGCCCTTGAGCGTGTCGACCAGGCCCGCGGCCTTGACCGCCGCGACCAGCGTGGTGTGGTCCTTGGAGTTGACGGCGTTGTCGATGATGTCCTTGCTGGCCAGCATGGGCGCGCCGCCCACCATGACCTGCGCGAACGAAGGAATCGTGGCGAGCGACAGGGCCAGCGCCACACCGAGGGAAGCGAGTTTGTGTTGGGTCTGCATGTGAAGTCCTTTGAAAGAAGTTGAACTGAGATGAACCAGGAGCCGAAATCACGGGAATTCAAGCGGCTGTGATGAATACGGGGCACAGGCCCCGCTGGATTCAAAACAGATCCGGTTTCAACTTTTTTTTCAAGGCCGTSACTGGCAACCAGAAGTAAGCCCGCTTGTCGGCGGGCCGGCAAACTCAGGCTTTGCGTTCGAAAAACGCGCGCACGGCTTGCGGGAAGATCAGGTGCTCCTGTGTGAGCACGCGCGCAGCCAGGGTTTCGGCGGTGTCCCCCGGCAGCACCGGCACCACGGCCTGGGCCAGGGTGGCACCGTGGTCGAGTTCGGCCGTCACCTGATGCACCGTCGCGCCCGCCACCTTGCAGCCGGCGTCGATCGCGCGCTGGTGCGTGTTGAGGCCAGTGAAGGCCGGCAACAGCGAGGGATGGATGTTGATGAGCCGCCCCGCGTAGTGCCGCACAAAGCCGGGCGTCAGGATGCGCATGAAGCCGGCCAGCACCACCAGCGCCGGCATATAGCCGTCTATACGCGCCATCAATTCGGCGTCAAAAGCCTCGCGCGAATCAAAGGCCTTGTGCGGCACCACGGCGGTGGCGATACCCAGGCCTTGGGCCAGTTCCAGCCCGGCGGCGTCGGCCCGGTTGCTGATCACGGCGGCCACCTGGGCGCCGTAGAGGCCGCGCCAGCCTTCCTTGTCCGCCGCGCGGGCAATGGCGGCCATGTTGGAGCCGCTGCCGGAAATCAGGATGACGATGTTTTTGTTCGGTTTGTTCGCGCTGGCCATAGCCCTCTAGTTTAGAACGGGGCAGGAACCCGGCCAGCGTCCGTTTTGCCGATGTCCCAACTGAGACATAAAATTGCGAACGACCGTGCTAAAAATAAGAAATCGACTGCAGGCGACTGCAGAACCGCCGCCAACCGCTCCGGAGACATCCCGCCATGGACTTAGCTTTCACCCCTGAAGAACAGGCTTTCCGCGAAGAGATTCGCGCCTGGGTCCACGCCAACCTGCCGTCCGACATTTCACACAAGGTGCACAACGCCCTGCGGCTGACGCGTGACGACATGCAACGATGGGCCAAGATCCTCGGCAAAAAAGGCTGGCTGGGCCACGGCTGGCCCAAGGAATTCGGCGGCCCGGGCTGGAACGCGGTGCAAAAACATTTGTTTGAGGAAGAATGCGCGCTGGCCGGTGCGCCGCGCGTCGTGCCCTTCGGCCCGGTGATGGTGGCACCCGTGATCATGGCTTTCGGTACCGCCGAGCAGCAAAAACGCTTCCTGCCCGGCATTGCCAGCGGCGAAGTCTGGTGGAGCCAGGGCTATAGCGAGCCCGGTTCTGGTTCAGACCTGGCCTCGGTCAAATGCCGGGCCGAGCGCCAGGGCGACAAATACATCGTCAACGGCCAGAAGACCTGGACCACGCTGGGCCAGTACGGCGAATGGATTTTCTGCCTGGTGCGCACCAGCACTGAAGGCAAGCCACAGACCGGCATTTCTTTCCTGCTGATCGACATGAAATCGCCCGGCGTGACGGTGCGCCCCATCGTGCTGCTGGACGGCGAGGCCGAGGTCAACGAGGTCTGGTTCGACAACGTCGAAGTGCCGGCCGAAAACCTGATCGGTGAAGAGAACAAGGGCTGGACTTACGCCAAGCACCTGCTGAGCCACGAGCGCACCAACATCGCCGACGTAAACCGCGCCAAGCGCGAGCTGGAGCGCTTGAAGCGCATCGCCAAGGCCGAAGGCGTCTATGACGACCAGCGCTTCCGCGACGAGATCGCCAAGCTCGAAGTCGACGTGGTAGCGCTCGAAATGCTGGTGCTGCGCGTGCTCTCGGCCGAAAAATCGGGCAAGAACTCGCTGGACATCGCCGGCCTGCTCAAGATACGCGGCAGCGAAATCCAGCAACGCTACAGCGAACTCATGATGCTGGCCGCAGGCCCCTTCAGTCTGCCCTTCATCGAAGAAGCCATGGAAGCCGGCTGGCAAGGCGACTTCCCCGGCGGCCTGCCGGGCGACGCACCGCTGGCGTCCACTTACTTCAATATGCGCAAGACCACGATTTACGGCGGCTCCAACGAAGTGCAACGAAACATCGTCTCGCAAGTCGTCCTCGGCTGAGCGGCCGCACCAGAAAAGAAGACAGGAAACACATCATGGATTTCGATTTCACCGACGACCAGGAACAGCTGCGCGACGCCGTGCGCAAATGGGTGGACAAAGGGTACGACTTCGAGCGCCGCCGCGGCATCGCCAAAGCCGGCGGCTTCTCGCGCGAGGCTTACGGCCAGATCGCCGAACTGGGCCTGACCGGCCTCTACATCCCGGAAGCCGACGGCGGCCTGGGCATGGGCCCGGTCGAGGGCATGGTGGTGATGGAAGAGCTGGGCCGCGGCATCGTGCTGGAGCCTTTTGCCCAGGCGCTGATTGCCGGCGCCGTGCTCGCCGGCTACGCGCCGGCCGCCCTCAAGGCCGCCTGGTTGCCCAACATCGCATCAGGCGAAAGCCTGGTGGTGCTGGCCTACCAGGAACGCGCGGCGCGCTACGATTTTGAAAAATGCGAAGCCACGGCCACTGCGGCCGGCGACGCCTGGACGCTGAACGGCACCAAAAGCATAGTCCCCGCCGGCGACCAGGCGGATGCCTTCATCGTGCCCGCGATGGCCAAGGGCAAGCTCGCGCTGTTTTTAGTTGAACGCACGGCGGCCGGCGTGGCCACGCGCGGCTACGGCACGCAGGACGGCGGCCGCGCCGCCGAAGTCGTGCTCAAGAACGCGCCCGCCGCCCTGGTGACGCTGGACGGCATGGCCGCCCTGGCCCAGGCCATCGACATCGGCATCGCCGCAGCCTGCGCCGAAGCCGTGGGCGTGATGGACAAGACCCTGGCCATCACCGTCGAGTACATGAACACGCGCAAGCAGTTCGGCGTGGCCATCAGCAGCTTCCAGGCCCTGCGCCACCGCGTGGCCGACATGAAGATGCAGTTGGAGCTCGCCCGCTCCATGAGCTACTACGCCTCGCTCAAGCTCAACGCGCCGGCCGACGAGCGCGGCCGCGCGCTGGCCCGCGCCAAATACCAGTTGGGTGTGTCCATGCGCTTCGTCGGCCAGCAGGCGGTGCAGCTGCACGGCGGCATAGGCGTGACCGACGAATACATCGTGAGCCACTACTTCAAGAAGCTGACCCAGCTGGAAATGACGTTTGGCGACACGCTGCACCACCTGGGCGAGGTATCGAGCCGCATGCAAGAGACGGCCGGCGTATTCGCCTGAGCCGGCCCGGGACCGTCACGCGTGCAGGCGTGACGTTTTCGGGATATGCGCCATCAAAAACTCCATCTGGTCCGCCAGGATGCGGCGGTTGCGCAGGATGAAGTCTTCCCAGAGGCTGGGCACATAAGGCGTGTACAGCAGCGGCATGTGGGCCTGTTCGGGCGTGCGGCTGCTTTTGCGATGGTTGCAGGCGCGGCAGGCCGTCACCACATTCATCCAGGTGTCTATGCCGTTCTGCGCGAAGGGGATGATGTGCTCGCGCGTCAGGTCTTCCTCATGGAAATGCCCGCCGCAGTAGGCGCACACATTGCGGTCACGGGCGAACAGCTTGCCGTTGGTCAGGCCCGGTTTGAGGTCAAAGGGGTTGATGTTGGGCACGCCCTTGGTGCCGATGATGCTGTTGACCGTGATGATGGACTGCTGGCCCGTGATCGCGTTGTGGCCGCCGTGGAAGACCACCACCCGCGCGCCCATCTCCCAGCGCACCTCGTCGGCCGCGTAGTGCAACACGGCTTGTTCAAGGCTGATCCACGACTGTGGCAATCCCTGGGCTGAGAGCTTCAAGACCTTCAAAACGAACCTCCATCAAGGTGGACGACGCATGGAAACGCGGTAGTGGGCTAACTGTGTATCAATATACAGTGAAATCATGAAAAACGCCCCCAAATCCCCCATTAACCACGTTCAAGCCCCGTTTGGCCGGGCTCAGGCGCTACAAAAACGATAATTGCCCCCATGAAAGTTTTCCGTGGCTACCACCATCCCCAGCTGGCCGAACACTGCGCCCTGACCATAGGCAACTTCGACGGCGTGCACCGCGGCCACCAGGCCATGCTGGCACTGCTGAAAAACGAGGCCCAGCACCGGGGCGTGCCCAGCTGCGTGATGAGCTTCGAACCCCATCCGCGCGACTATTTCGCGGCGGTGGCGCGCAAGCCGGAACTGGCGCCGGCGCGTATCGCCACCCTGCGCGACAAGCTCACCGAACTCGCGCGCTGCGGCATAGACCAGTGCGTGGTCCTGCCCTTCAACGCCGCACTGGCCAGCCAGCCGGCCGAGGCCTTTATCCAGGACGTGCTGGTGCGCGGCCTGGGCGTCCAGTACGTGCTGGTAGGCGACGACTTCCGCTTCGGCGCCAAACGCATGGGCGACTACGCCATGCTGGATGCCGCCGGCGAACGCCTGGGTTTTGACGTCGCCCGCATGAACAGTTATGAAATATCGGACCCCCACGCTCGGACCTACCTCGCTGCCCCCCAAGGGGGCGTGCCCGCCTTGGGGCGGCCCGGCGCCGGGCGCAGCACCCGCGTCTCCAGTTCCGCCGTACGGGAGGCGTTGGCCCAGGGCCGCATGGACCGCGTCGCCGGCCTGCTGGGCCGGCCTTACAGCGTCTCCGGCCACGTGGTGCACGGCCGCAAACTCGGGCGCGACCTCGGTTTTCGCACCCTCAACCTGCGCTTTTCGCACTGGAAACCGGCGGCCGGCGGGATTTTCGCGGTGCAGGTGCACGGCCTGGGCGACAAGCCCATCCCGGGCGTCGCCAACCTGGGCATACGGCCCTCGCTGGACCCGGCCGACGTCAACGGCGGGCGCGTGCTGCTGGAGACCCATTGCCTCGAATGGCCCGCCGGCCTTGGGCCCGAGGGGGCATACGGTAAAATCATCCGCGTGGAACTGCTGCACAAACTGCACGACGAACTGAAATACGACAGCCTGGAGAGCCTGAAAACAGGCATCGCCAAGGACTGCGACGAGGCTCGGGCGTTTTTTGCCCAGGCACCGCAGTCGTTTTCAGCCGCCATGCACACGGAAACCAGCCGCCAGACCACGCGCGACCGAATTTAGACGATCTCGTCGCCTCTGGCCCCGCCCTGCTCCCACGGCGGATGGCTTTCCTCCCCACCGTATTGCCGGCGGCCCCGCTTTCCCAGGCCGCCCTAACAAAAGCATCCCATGTCCGAGACCAAAACCGATTACCGCAGCACCCTGAACCTGCCAGACACCCCGTTCCCCATGCGCGGCGACCTGCCCAAGCGCGAGGCCGGCTGGGCCAAGGAATGGGACGACAAAGGCATTTACAAAAAGCTGCGCGACGTGCGCGCCGGCAAGCCCAAGTTCGTGCTGCACGACGGCCCGCCCTATGCCAACGGCAAGATCCACATCGGCCACGCCGTCAACAAGGTCCTCAAGGACATGATCGTCAAGGCGCGCCAGCTCAAGGGCCTGGACGCGATCTACGTGCCCGGCTGGGACTGCCACGGCCTGCCGATCGAAAACGCCATCGAAAAACTGCACGGCCGCAACCTGCCGCGCGACGAGGTGCAGGCCAAGAGCCGCGCCTTCGCCACCGAACAGATCGAGGGCCAGAGGGCCGACTTCAAGCGCCTGGGCGTGCTCGGCGAATGGGACAACCCCTACCGCACCATGGATTTCGGCAACGAGGCCAATGAAATCCGCGCGCTCAAACGCATCATGGAACGCGGCTTCGTCTACCGCGGTCTCAAACCCGTGTACTGGTGTTTTGACTGCGGCTCCTCGCTGGCCGAGTTTGAAATCGAATACGCCGACAAGAAGTCGCAGACCCTGGACGTCGGCTTCAAATGCGCAGAGCCGCAAAAGCTGGCGCTGGCTTTCGGCCAGGCCACGCTTAGCAAGGATGCCTTCGCGGTCATCTGGACGACCACCGCCTGGACCATCCCCGCCAACCAGGCGCTGAACCTGAACCCGGACCTCGAATATTCGCTGGTCGACACCGAGCGCGGCCTGCTGGTGCTGGCCTCGGTGCTGGTCGAAAAATGCCTGGAGCGCTTCCAGCTGGAAGGACGCGTCATCGCCGTCACCAAGGGCGAAAACCTTGCAAAGATCAACTTCCAGCACCCCTTCTACGACGTCGACCCAGGCTACCAACGTTTCAGCCCGGTGTTCCTGGCCGACTACGCGACCGCCGACGACGGCACCGGCATCGTGCACTCCTCGCCCGCCTACGGTGTAGAGGATTTCAACTCCTGCGTGGCCAACGGCATTGCCTATGACGACATCCTCAACCCGGTGCAGGGCAACGGCCGTTATGTCGACGAGCTGCCCATGTTCGGTGGCCTCAACATCTGGAAGGCCGCGCCGCTGGTCATCGAAAAGTTGCGCGAGCACGGCCGCCTCTTCGCCACCCAGGACATCTTGCACAGCTACCCGCACTGCTGGCGCCACAAGACGCCGGTGATCTACCGCGCGGCGGCCCAGTGGTTCATCCGCATGGACGGCGAAACCGCCGGCACCCAGGGCGTGTTCGCCAGCGACAAGGCCGGCAAGACCCTGCGCGAGCTGGCCCTGGCCGCCATCGAGGAAACCAGCTTCTACCCTGAAAACGGCAAGGTCCGCCTGCGCGACATGATCTCCGGCCGGCCCGACTGGTGCATCAGCCGCCAGCGCAACTGGGGCGTGCCCCTGCCCTTTTTCATCCACACCGCCACCGGCGAGCTGCACCCACGCACCATGGAAATCATGGACCAGGCCGCCCGCATGGTGGAGGCCGGCGGCATCGAGGCCTGGAGCAAGGCCAGCGCCGAATCCATCCTGGGCGCCGAGGCGGCCGACTACATCAAGAGCACCGACATCCTCGACGTCTGGTTCGACTCCGGCACCACCCACGACCACGTGCTGCGCCACAGCCACGCGGCGCAGTCGACCTGGCCGGCCGACCTCTACCTCGAAGGCCACGACCAGCACCGCGGCTGGTTCCATTCCTCGCTGCTCACCGCCTGCGCGATGTACGACCGCGCGCCCTACAAGGGCTTGCTCACGCACGGCTTCACCGTGGACGGCAAGGGCCGCAAGATGAGCAAGAGCGAAGGCAACGTCGTGGTGCCGCAGGAAGTCAGCGACAAGCTGGGCGCCGAGATCATCCGCCTGTGGTGCGCCTCGACCGACTACTCGGGCGACCTGGGCATCGACGACAAGATCCTGGCCCGCGTGGTCGACGCCTACCGCCGCATCCGCAACACGCTGCGCTTCCTGATGGCCAACGTCAGCGACTTCGACCCGGCAAAAGATGCCGTGCCGCTGGAGCAGATGCTGGAAATCGACCGCTACGCGCTGAGCCGCGCGGCGCAGCTGCAGGCCGACATCCTGGCGCACTACGAGGTCTATGAATTCCACCCGGTGGTCTCCAAGCTGCAAATCTATTGCAGCGAAGACCTGGGCTCCTTCTACCTCGACATCCTGAAAGACCGGCTCTACACCACCGGCCCCAAATCGCTGGCCCGCCGCAGCGCGCAGACCGCGCTCTGGCGCATCACGCACGCCATGCTGCGCTGGATGGCGCCTTTCCTGAGCTTCACGGCGGAAGAAGCCTGGAAGGTCTTCGGCGCTTCGGAATCCATCTTCATGGAAACCTATGCCGAGCTCCCCGCACCCGACGCGGCGCTGCTGGCCAAGTGGGCGCGCATCCGCGAGTTGCGCGATGCGGTCAACAAGGACATCGAAACCCTGCGCGCCGACGGCAAGGTCGGCTCCTCGCTGCAGGCCAATGTGGTGCTGGAAGTGCCGGCCGAAGACCACGTGTTGCTGGCCGGCCTCGGTGAAGACCTGAAGTTCGTCTTCATCACCTCCGCCATCGAAGTGGCCGCCGCCGGCGCGGTGTCGACCAAGGTGACGCCCAGCAGCGATGCCAAGTGCGAGCGCTGCTGGCACTACCGCGCCGACGTGGGCCACGACCCGGCTCACCCGACGATTTGCGGCCGCTGCACCAGCAACCTGTTCGGCGCAGGTGAAGATCGGAAATTCGCCTGATGCCAAAAACCACCTTCACCCGCTCCCCCAGCTCGCTGCTGCCCTGGCTGGGCCTGGCGCTGATCATCCTCATCGCCGACCAGTTCACCAAGGTGCTGATCCTGGGCTACTACCGCCTGGGCGACTCCACCTATGTGACCAGCTTCTTCAACGTCGTGCGGGTGCACAACACCGGCGCGGCCTTCTCCTTCCTGGCCGAAGCGTCGGGCTGGCAGCGCTGGTTCTTCACCGCCATCGGCGTCGCCGCGGCGCTGTTCATCATCTGGATGCTGCGCTCGCATGCCGGGCAAAAGCTGTTCTCCTTCGCGCTGGCCTGCATCCTGGGCGGCGCGCTGGGCAATGTCATAGACCGCACGCTGCACGGCTACGTCGTGGACTTCCTGCAGTTCCACTGGGCTGGCTGGTACTTCCCTTCGTTCAATATCGCCGACAGCGCGATCACCATAGGCGCGGCCTGCCTGATCCTGGACGAGTTGCTGCGGGTTCGCGGCACCCGGTAAACGCCGGCGGCACGTCATGAAGGCCTCCATCCTCGACCAGCTTGCGGCGGAATGGGCCGGCGAGCCCGCCCTGCATTCCAGGGCGCAGAGCTGGAGCTGGTTCAGGCCGGCCTTCGGCCAGGCGCTGCAAAGCCATGCCGTAGCGCCTTCCACCAGCTGGGCAGTGGATGAAGAAAGCCTGGCGAAGGCGTTTTTTTCCTGGGCTGAGCTGGTCGAGCTGTATGCGCCTTACGAGGCACTGGACGCCGCCGATTTCCGGCATTTCATCCTGGGGCTGCTGCTGCAAAAACTGCTGGAAGCCCAGCCGCCCGTGCTGCGTGATGTACCCGCGGCCGCCGCGGCCATTCCCCTCACAAGCTTTGTGCTGACCTTGCTGCAGGCGCTGCACAAAAACGCCGGCACGGCCGCGCTCACGCTGGATGCGGCCGCCCTCAGCGGCCCGCGCTGGGACAGCTTCCTGGAAAACATCGCCGAAGACAGTTCAACCGCAACCTGTTTTCTCGACCAGATGACCGGCCTGCAACCAGCCTGGCAAAGCCGCTCGCTGATAGAGCACAGGCCGGCCATGCAAAAAGCGCTGGCACTCGCGCGCCAGCGCTCTTGAACCCGGGCACCTCTCGGCTCAACCTAGCTTCATATTGGTCGAGGTGATCAGGTGCTTCCAGCGCTGGTAGTCGGCCGCCACATAGGCTGAGATCGCCGCGCCTTCGAGCAAAGTCGGCTCGGTCGCGTCCTGGCGCAGCCGGGCGGCGACGCCTGGCTGCGCGATCAGCTTGTTGATCGCGGCGTTGAGCTCCGAGGTGATCGCCGCCGGCGTGCCCGGGGGTGCCATCAAGCCCCAGTAGTTGTTGACGTCGAAGTCCTTGAAGCCGAGCTCTTCCATGCCCGGCACGCCGGGAACGCTGGGCGCGCGGTCTTTCGAAGTCAGCGCCAGGGCCTTGACCTTGCCGTCCTTGATGTAGGGCATCAACGCCGGCACGCTGCCGGTCATGAACTGGAGCTGGCCGGCCAGCAGGTCGGTGGTCGCAAACGCAATGCCGCGGTAGGGGATGTGAACAATGGCAGTGTGGGTGCGCTGCTTGAGCAGTTCCACCACCAGATGGTTGATGCTGCCGTTGCCGGCCGAGCCGTAGTTGTACTTGCCCGGGTTGGTCTTGATGTGGTCCATCGCCTCGCGCAGGTTGTTGCCGGGCAGGCTGGGGTGCGAAGCAAACAGCAGCGGGCCCGCGCCCATGATGGCCACCGGGGCGAACTGCGTCGGGTCGTATTTGGGCGTGCCGCCCGAGGCCGCCACCGTGGTGAAAGGCGAGGCGATGAACAGCAGGGTCTGCCCGTCGGGCGGCGCCTTGGCCACCAGATCGGCGCCCACCGCGCCGCCGGCGCCGGTGCGGTTGTCGATCACGAACTGCCGGCCCATGGACTTGCTGAGTTCGGAGCCGAAAAACCTCGCCATCGCATCGCTGCCCGCGCCGGGCGCGAAGGGCACGATGATTTTGCAGATCGCCGAAGGCTGGGCCCGCAGCTGCGCCACAGCGCAAAACGCGGCCAGCCCACCGGCCGCCTGGATCAGGGAACGTCGTTTCATCTTTGTCTCCTAGCTATCTATTTAGTTATCAAATACGGTCACGGAAAAACCTGGCAACTTCGGCTATTGGGGCGCTATGACCTCCGTATGGAGCACGACCCCCTCAAGATCACACAGCTTGACGGTCAGGCAGCGCGAGACGGGATCAATCTCCACCTCGCCAAAAAACTGGTAGCCGGCGGCTGGGCTGGCGCCGCGCACCGGTGAGGCGCGCGAGTAGCGCACCTGGTTGCCGAAAGTCGCATCGGGGTTGAAGGGCCCGTAGGAGCCCGCGTGCAGCGGCCCCGAGACAAACTCCCAGAAGGGCAGGAAGTCCTTGAACACCGCCTGCTCGGGATCGAAATAATGCGCGGCCGTGTAATGCACGTCGGCGCAGAGCCAGACGATGTTGTGGATGGCATTGGTCTTGATGAAGGACAGCAGGCCGGCCAGTTCGATCTCGCGGCCGCTGGGCTCGCCGTCGTCGCCGTTGGCCACGCCCTGCCACTTGACCCGTCCGTCGGCGTCATGGCCGTCGGCGACGTTGGTGCCTATGGGCATACCCGCCGCGATGACCTTCCATTGCGCGGTGGACGCGAGCAGTTCCTGCTGCAGCCACTGGACCTGCGCTTCACCGAGGAAAGCCGTACCTGGGCCCTCGGTCTGCGTGTTGTGCGAATTCGGCCCGCGGTGCGTCTGCATGTCGACGACAAACACGTCGAGCAGCGGCCCGTACTGCACGCGCCGGTACAGCAGGCCGGCGCCGCCGAAGCCTTCGAGCGGCATGGGCGAGTATTCGCGGAAGGCGCGGGCGGCCGTCGCGGCCAGCAGCTTGAGGTCCTTGCCCACATAACGCTTGTCGCGCATCAGGTCCAGCGAGGGCGACCAGTTGTTGACGACCTCGTGGTCGTCCCACATGATGATTTGCGGCACCTCGGCGCAAAACTTCGTGAAATGCGGATCCAGCCAGTTGTAGCGGAAGTTGCCTCGGTAGTCCTCAATGCTTTCGGCGACGCGGGTCTTGGCCAGGGTCACCACATTGGTCCAGCTGCGGCCGCGTTCGTCGTCGACGCGGTGCTGCAGCGGATGGTCGGCGTAAATCGTGTCGCCGCAGTGCACGAAAAAATCGAGTTCGCGCCGGCGTATGGTTTCAAACATTTTCAGGCCGCCCCACTCGGGGTTGATGCCGAAACCCTGGCCGTTGACGTCGGCCGACCAGGCAAAACGGATGGGCCGCGCGGTATCGGGCGCGGAGCGGAAGCTCGAGCGCCGCACCCAGGGCCCGGCATGCGCGGCCTCCAGCCCGTGGGCGGTCACGACCAGCGAAATCGTCGCATTGCGCGGCAGGCCCGAGAGCGCCAGCCGTGTGGTGTAGTCGGTCACTTCGAGTGCCTGCGGCGCGCGCAGCGTGTGCCACGGGCCGGCCTCGCCGTCCGCGCTCCAGGCGATCTCGACGTCGGCCGCATAGGGCAGGCGCGCCCAGACAATGGCCGCGTCGCCGCTGACCTCGCCTATCTGGATGCCGCTGACCTGGCTATCGTCGACCAGCGGCAGGTGCTTCTTGGCGGTGACCGCCGGCCGGGGCCCGACCCGCGCGCGCATGCCGTCCGACAGCTCCTTGAGCGCCAGGGGCAGGTCCAGCGGGCTTGGCAGGTGGCGCAAGACCTTGAGGGGCAAGTCGAAGGGGTTCATGGCCAAAGCGGTCTCGTCATGAGTGGGTGGTGGATAACAGGGCGGCGTCGTTGATGCCGTCCAGCAGCGAGTCTTCCAGGCTAGCGTAGCCATTCCAGCGCAGTCGGTAAACCGTCGCAAACCCTGCTTCGAGCTGCGATTGCTCGTCGCCAGCCAGCGTTGCACCGGCACGGCCCTTGTCGTAGCGCAGGACCGTCGTGTCGGGCCCGGCTTTCTCGGCGCTGATCGCGGCCGCGATCTTGGCCCGGCCCGGCGCCGCATGGCGCAGGGGCGCGGGCAGCACGGCCGGCAGGTTGATGCTGAGCCAGGTGTC
This sequence comes from Polaromonas sp. P1_G1, assembly GCF_056405595.1. NCBI lineage: Bacteria > Pseudomonadati > Pseudomonadota > Betaproteobacteria > Burkholderiales > Comamonadaceae > Polaromonas > Polaromonas sp. P1_G1. The sequence goes on along the minus strand of NZ_JBFUBU010000004.1, from coordinate 47,182 downwards.
GGGATGGTGCCATTCGTCCAGGGTTTCGCCGAAATGCCGCACCAGGCGCTCCAGCCAGGCGGCGACCTCGGGCGCTTCAAAATCACTGCCCTTGGGCGCGGAGAAGCCTATGGCGGGCACACCCCAGAAGCTCGCCTCGCGCGCAATCGCCATGGTGCCCGAGTAGGCGATGTCCTCGGCTATGTTGCGGCCGTCGTTGATGCCCGAGAGCACCAGCGTGGGTTTGTGCGAGTCGGCGAACAGCCAGGCAAAGGCCGCGATCGCGCAGTCGGCCGGTGTGCCCGAGCAGGCATAGCGCCGCACACCCAGGCGAGTCATGGTGAAGGGCTCGTGCAGCGAAATGCTGTGGCCCTTGCTGCTGCGCTTGTCCTGCGGCGCGACCACCCAGACGTCGTCGCTGAGGCTGGAAGCGGCGCGCTCCAGGGCGGCCAGCCCCGGCGAGAAATGTCCGTCGTCGTTGCTGACAAGAATTCGCATGGCCGTTCTCACGTGGGGTGGAGGGAAGATGCGGCGAAAGCCGCCGCGCCCAGCTGCTGCCGCACCAGGGCCGCGACCAGCGGCGCCGCCTCGATCTGCGGCAGATGGCCTGTCGCCGGCAAGGTGTGCAGCGCCACGTTGCCCGGCAGGCCCTCGGCCTGGTGTATCGGCAGCACGCGGTCCAGCCTACCCCAGAGCAGTTTCACCGGCATGACAAGCCCCTCCAGGCGGCTGCGCAAGGACTCGGCCTGGGTGCCGTCGGGCAACAGGCTGGCCGCCATGGCGGTCAGGCCGGCGCGTTTGGTCTCGTTGCCGAGTTCCTGCAGGGCCGTCGCGACAAAAGAGCCGCTCAGGCGCGAGGCGTCGCCGAACAGCTGGGCCAGCCAGGGGCGCAGGCTGGCTTCGCTGTTCGCGCGCAGGATGCCGTCGACAAAAGCGCCATTGATCTCGGGGCCCAGCCCGGCCGGGGCCAGCAGGGTCAGGGAGCGCAGGCGGGAACCGAGCAGGCCTGTGAGTGCCAAGGCCGTGCCGCCCCCCATGGAATGGCCCAGCAGGTGGACTTCGTTGATGCCTTCGCTGTCCAGCCGGTCCAGCACGGCTTGCGCGACGGCGGCGAAATTGGGCGTCTCCGCGCGCAGCGACTTGCCGTGGTTGGGCAGGTCTATGCCCAGCACCGGAAGGTCGCGCAGCTGGTCGGCCAGCAGGCGCCAGGACCCCTGCGAGGTGCCGAAACCGTGGAGCAGCACCAGGGGCGCACCCTCGCGGCGTGAAAACCAGTGCAGGTTCAGGGCGCCTGTGGAAGCCTGGCCTGCGGGGCGTTTGGTGCCGGCAAGGTCGGCGGCCAGCACACGGCCTTCGGGGCCGGAGCCGCTGACTTTGGTCAAATCAATGCCGCGCTCACGCGCGAGGCTGCGGGCCAGCGGTGTGGCGCGCAGCAGCGTGGATATTCCCGCGGCAGCCACTGTGGGCGCAGCTTGAGCGACAACCGGCACAAGCGCTTCAGCCACGGCCTGCGGCGCATCGGGTGCCACACCGGCAGTGGGCACCGCCTCCCCAGGCTGCAGGATCCAGCCGACGATCTGCCCGACCGGCATGGTCACGCCGACCACGCCATCTATGCCTTGCACAATGCCGTCGGCCGCCGCGTCAATCTCCATCGTCGCCTTGTCGGTCTCGATCTCGAACACGACCTGGCCCTTGGTGACGGTGTCGCCGTTCTTCACATACCAGTGCGCGATCTTGCCTTCGCTCATGTCCATGTCGACGCGCGGCAGTATCAGTTCCACCGCCATGCTCAGGCCCTCACCAGCAGTGAACGTTTCACCGCCGCGACAATGTCGGGCACCTGGGGCACCGCGGCTTTTTCGAGTTCGGGGTTGTAGGGCAAGGGGCAGTCGGCGCCGCCCAAGCGGATGATGGGCGCGTCCAACCGGTCGAAGGCCGAACTCTCGGCGATCATCGCGCTGACCTCGGCGCCTATGCCCAGCTGCTTGGTGCCTTCATAGACACAGACCAGTCGCGTGGTCTTGCTCACACTCCTGATCAGCGTGGAATGGTCCAGCGGACGCAGCGAACGCAGATCGACCACCTCGGCCGAAATACCCTGCGCCGCCAGCAGCTCGGCGGCCTCCAGCGCGCGGTGCACCATGATGGCGGTCGCGGCAATCGTGATGTCGCTGCCTTCGCGGCGCACCCGCGCCTCGTGCAGCGGCTCGGTGTAATAGCCTTCGGGCACCGGACCCTTCATCTTGTAGAGCAGCTTGTGCTCGAAGAACATCACCGGGTCCAGGTCCTCGATGGCGGCCAGCAGCATGCCCTTGGCGTCATGCGGCGTCGAGGGCTGCACCACCTTGAGGCCGGGCACGTGGGCAAACCAGGCTTCCAGGCTCTGGCTGTGCTGGGCCGCGGCGCCGGTGCCGGATCCGCTGGGGAAACGCATGACCAACGGCACCGAAGCCTTGCCGCCCAGCATGAAACGCATCTTGGCGGCCTGGTTGACGATCTGCTCCATCGCCAGCGAGGCGAAGTCGGAGAACTGGAATTCATAGACCGGCCGGCGCCCCATCAGGGCAGCGCCCACCGCGACGCCCGCGCCGCCGAGTTCGGAGATCGGCGTGTCCATCACGCGCTCCTCGCCGAAGCGCTGCACCAGGTCGCCGGTGACCTGGAAGGCGCCGCCGTAAACGCCGATGTCCTCGCCCATCAGGAACACGCGCTCGTCGCGCTCCATCGCGATGCCCAGGGCTTCCTGGATGGCCTGCGAATAAGTCAGTTCACGCACTGCTTCAGCCATGGGCGGCCTCCGCCACGGGCGCGGCATAGACAAAATCCGTCAGGCTGGCGATGTCGGGCGCCGGGCTGTCTTTCGCGAACTCCACCGCGTCCTCGATTTCCTGTTCCACGCTTTTCACCAGTGCATCCACTTCATCCTGTTCAATCATTCCGTGCCTGAGCAAGTCCTGCTCGAAGAGCACGATGGGGTCGCGTTCAACCCAGGACTCGATCTCTTCTTTGGTCCGGTAGCGGTTGCGGTCGCTCTTGGAGTGGCCGCGGTGGCGATAGGTCAGGCATTCGATCAGGGTCGGGCCGCCGCCGCTGCGCGCGCGTTCAATCGCCGCGTGCGCCGCTTCGGCGACGTCGGCAAAGCTGTTGCCGTCGACCGTGAGGCCGGGCATGTCGTAGGCCAGCGCGCGCGTGGCGATCTTCTTCACCGCGGTGGAGCGCTCGGTCGAGGTCGACATGCCGTACTTGTTGTTCTCGCAGACAAAGACCACGGGCAGCTTCCAGATCGCCGCCATGTTCAGGCCTTCGTGAAAAGCGCCTTCGTTGTTGGCGCCATCGCCGAAGAAGCAGACCACGACGTTGGGCTTTTTCATCTGCTTGAGTGCCAGTGCCGCGCCGACCGCGATCGGGATGCCGCCGCCCACGATGCCGTTAGCGCCCAGGTTGCCGCCCGCCACGTCGGCGATGTGCATGGAGCCGCCGCGGCCGCGGCAGTAGCCGGTGTCCTTGCCGAAAAATTCGGCGAACATGTATTTGGGTTCCGCGCCCTTGGCAATGCAGTGGCCGTGGCCGCGGTGCGTGGAGGTGATGCAGTCCGCCGCGCCCAGGTTGATGCCGACGCCGACGGCGCTGGCCTCCTGGCCTATCGACAAGTGCATGGTGCCGTGCACCAGGCCGCGCATATAGGCTTGCTCGGCGCCTTCTTCAAAGCGGCGAATCAGCACCATCTGGCGCAGCGCCTTGTGCAGGGCCGCCTTGCCCAGGCGCGTGTAAGCCTCGGGGACAGTGGGTTTGAGCACGGCGTTCATGCGTGCTCCAGCACGCCGTAGACCAGCTCGTCCTGGCGACGGCGCAGCTCGACGATGCGCGAATCCGGGTCGACCGCGACATTCGCGTAGGTCAGCAGCTCGCCCTTGCGGATGTGCGCCGTCACCGTGCCGCGCTCGATCAGGCCGCAAGGCACAGCGTTCTTGGCGCGCGCGTCGCCGGCCGCCATGGCCCAGGCGCGGTAGGTGTATTCGCCGATCGCGTCCAGCCGGTCGCCGGGCTTCAGGTCGCACTTGGCCAGCGCGCAGACCTCGGCCGTGGGCCTGGGCAGCGGCGCCATGTCGGCGCGGCCGTAGAGCACGGCGCGCGCGCAGGTCAGCGGCACTTCCAGGCTGCACAAGTGGTAAGGCCGGTAGAAGGTGTAGTAGGGGCCGGTGCCGAGCTTGAGGTAGTCCATGCGCTCGCGCAGGCGCGGGTGCGCCATCTCGGCGACCACAAACACGCCGGGCGCCACGCCCTTGCCGACGGTGTAGTCGACCACGCCCTTGCGCGTGAGGATGCCGCCGTCGGCGACCGGGCACAGCACCTTGTGCAAATCTTCCAGGGAGGCATTGGGGCCGTGCATGCCGGCAATATCGGGCACCAGCCCGGTCGCGTTGGCGATCGCCGACATCTCGACGGCCGTCTTGGAGCCGTCGACGAACTCGACCAGCATGCGCGGGTTCAGCCCCTTGCCCAGGGCTTCCTCGGTGTAGTCGTCGGGCGTCGCGTCGACGTTGAGCGGGTTGTTCTTGCCCTTGCCGGCGGCAATCACCGGATAGCCCAGCGCCGAGACGAAGTTGATCAGCTCGATGGCCGCGCTCGGCTCGTCGCCCGCGCCCAGCGAATAGATCACGCCCAGGCGATCGGCTTCGTGCTTGAGGTAGGCGCCTATGGTGACGTCGGCCTCGACGTTCATCATCACCAGGTGTTTGCCGTGCTCCATGGCGGTCAGGCCGATCTGCGCGCCGACGGCGGGTTTGCCGGTCGCGTCGACGACCACGTCGATCAGGCCACAGGCGCAGACCAGCTGCGCGTCCTGCGTGATGGCGACGCGGCGCTCGCGTATCGCCTGCTCCAGCGCGCTGGCCGTGTTGACGACGCGGTGCGCGTCGGCGGTGTGGCCGGCCGAGGCCAGCGCGGCGACAGCGGCCGGCACGTTGATGTCGGCAATCGCCGCGACCACGATGCCGCGCATCTGCAGCACCTGGGTCACGATGTCCGTTCCCATCATTCCCGAGCCGATCAGGCCTATGCGCACCGGTTTGCCCGAAGCCTCGAGCCTGAGCAGGTCAGCGGCCAGGCCGCTGGGCGTAAAACCATTCATCCAATACCCCATTTCGTCGATTTGAAAGACCGGTACGGCGCTAGTTCAAATCCCGCGCTTGTGTACATTTGATCTTAATCTTATACTTATGTACATCATGAGCGCAAGCAAAAACCACCGGCCGATGTCGAATCAGCCGCGATTTAGGGGTAATCCCCGAGAGGTGGGAGAAGCCTGGGCCGGCGCTTCAGCCGGCCTGGCCGGCGAGCTTGATCAGCGCGCGAGCGGCATGTTCATCGGTGATCAGCGTGGTGGGCTTGATCAGGCGCAGCGCGCCCAGCAGGGCCTCGGCCTTGCCGACGCCGCCCGAGGCCAGGATGCGCTGCGGCACGGCCTTGAGCGTCTCGACGGGCACCGACATCACGCGGCCCTGGACAGGGTCATTGATGAGTTCGCCCTTGCGGTCGTAATAGTGGAACAGCAGATCGCCCACCGCACCCATTTTGACGACGCGGCGGCGCAGGTCTTCGGGCATCACGCCGTAGCGGTAGGCCGTGCCTTCGGGCGACACGTCGCCGACGCTCACCAGCACGGCGTCCAGCAATTTGGCGTTGTCGAAGACCTCGCCCAGGCCGCAATGGTCGATGAGCGTCTGCCGCGTCTGCGGCGAATCGACGACGGCAGGCGCCGTCATCAAATAGCATTCGGCCTGGAACAGGCTGGAAAACCGCCAGGCGAACTCGGAAGGGTTGAAGCGCCTGACCTTGGTGATGCCGCCCAGCAATGAGATCACGCCGAGGTCGGCAACCGGCGCCTCGCTCATGAAGCGCAGCGATTCATGCAGCGTGCGGCCCCAGCCCAGGCCTATGCGCATGCCGGGGCGCAGCAGGCCGGCCATGTACTGGCCGGTGGCCGCAGCGATGGGAACGGTGGCATCGACATCGGCATCCGACACCGGCGCCACCACCGCCTCGCCCAGGCCGAAGAGTTTTTCGAGCTCGCGCTCCAGCGCGATGCATTCGGGCACACCGGTCTCTATGCTGAACTTGATTTCGTTGCGCTCGCGCAGGTCGGACAGCAGCCGCACCACGGTGACCCGGCCTATGCCGAGCCGCTGCGCGATCTCGTTTTGCGTCATCTCCTCGACAAAATACATCCAGGCCACGCGCAGGCGCATGCGCTTGTTGCGCTGGCTGGGCCCCGCACCCGCGAGCGGCGCGTCCGCTTCGGCCGCGGCGGTTTGCGGCTGCGTGGCGGCTTTGCCTTCGGCTGGGGTTTTCGCGGGTTTGGGCAAGGCGGCTCCTGATTCTGGGGAAGTGACCGATTTGGCCAATTTGGTCAATTTAGGCCGGTTTGGGGTGCAAAATCAGGCTTCAGGCCCTCTCCGTCCGGCTGTCATGCTAACGTAAACCATTGATGGGATTTTCATGACACACAACATATTGCCCACCGCCCGCCCGGCCCGCAGCGTCCAGCCGACGCGCACCGCTGTGCAGCTGGCGCTCAAGGACGAACTGCGCACCTTCGGCTTCAACCTGCAGCGCGGCGCGCACTGGCTGCTGCAGGATGTCGGCAGCAGTCTGGTCAAGCAGGCCGAGCCGCGCAACGAGGCCGGCACGCTGCACAAGCTGCACCACCTGATCGACTCGACGGCCCAGGCCACCTTCTCCACGCTGCAGGTCGCGCAGCAAGCCGCGGCCGTCGCCGTGCTGCCGGACGCCGCCTACCGTACCCTGCACTTTGAACTGCAGCCCCTGGCTGATTTTTTCCGGCAGAGCGACGCGAAGAATCCGTCGCAGCATTTCACCAATGCCTTTTACTGGCTGTTGCGCCACGCCCTGGCCGGCAAGGCCGGCAGCGCGCTGATCGCGCGCCAGCAGGCGATCGACGAGGCTTTCTGGCAGGTGCTGGAGCAGCATGCCGGACTGGTCGCCCGCGCGCAGGAGGCCAAAGCCTCGCCGCGCGACCACGCCGCGCTGTGCGCCGCCGTGCTGCGGGCCCTGGTCGCGGCGCGCCCGGTGCGCGACGCCAGCCTGCCGCCCTGGGCCGGCCAGCCGGCGCAGCAGCCCGAAGCATCCACGGCCCTGCCCGAGCTGCTCACGGTCGTGGTCGCCGTCGGCCTGGCGAAAAGCGGCGACAATCCCACCCCCGACGTCGGCGAGCGCCTGCGCCTGGCCGCACAACTCGTCACCGCGCGCCTGCCGCTGCTGGAGGCCGCGCTGCAGCAGCCCGACGACCAGCACCTGACCGCTGAACTCGCTTTTTTATTCCGCCACGCTTGATGCCCCCAGAGTCCTTCCCTTCCTTTCTTGCCGACACGCGCCGACACGCAAAACACTGGCTGTTTGAGTCTGCCCTGCCCCTGTGGTGGGAGCGCGGTGCGGACCATGAGGGAGGCGGCTTCCATGAAAAGCTGGGCCAGGACGGCCAGGCCATCGGCAAGCCGGTGCGCGTGCGAGTGCAGGCGCGGCAAACCTATGTCTATGCCCGCGCCGGCGCCCTCGGCTGGACCGGCCCCTGGCAGGCGGCCATGCGGCACGGCCTGTCTTTCACGCTGTCGCGTTATCCCCGGCCCGACGGCCTGTTCCGCAGCACGCTGGACACCACCGACGAAAGCGTGGACCTCTACGACCAGGCTTTTGTGCTGTTCGCGCTGGCCCATGCCTACGAAGCCGAAGGCCGGCCGCCGGAATTGCTGGACACCGCGCAAACCCTGCTTCGGCGGATCGATGCCGCGTTGGCGCATGAGGGCGGCGGCTATTACGACGGCTTGCCGCATCAGCCCATCCTCAAATCCAACCCGCTCATGCATTTGCTCGAAGCCCTGCTGGCCTGGGTGGCCCTGGGGATTGAGGGCGGGTTCCGCGCGGCGGCCCTGGCGCTGTGCAAGCTGGCCACCACACGGTTGATCAACCCCGCCAACGGTGCGGTCGGTGAACTCTTCACCGCCGGCTGGGCCCCGCTGGGCGAGCCCCATGAGCGCATGTACGAGCCCGGCCACCAGTTCGAATGGGCTTACCTGCTGCTGCAAGCCGAAACTTTGCTGGGTATTGACGCACGCCGCGAAGCCATCGCGCTTGAGGCCTTCGGCCGCGGCTTCGGCATTGATTCCGCGCGGCAAGTCGCATTGTTCGCCGTCAACGAAGCCGGCCACCCCGTGGACCGCCGGGCGCGGCTGTGGGCGCAGACCGAGAGGCTCAGGACTTCGCTGCTGTTCGCCGCGCAAGGTATGGGCGACACGGCCGGGACCGAGGCTTTCCAGGCCGCCGCGGCCGGCAGCTTTGCCGGCTTGATGCGTTTCCTCGCCACCGACGTGCCCGGCCTCTGGCATGAATGGCAGCGGGAAGACGGCGGCTTCGAGCTCGCGCCCTCGCCGGCCTCCTCGCTTTACCACCTGATGACCGGCCTCGAAGGCCTGTTGACTCCCCTGGCTCCCCTGACACCTGCGGCACATCGCCCGGGCCCTGTAGAACGGACAATCACCGCATGAAGCATTTGTTGAATCTCCTGGCGGCCATCGCGCTGCTGGTCTGGGGCACCCACCTGGTACGCACCGGCATCCTGCGCGTTTTCGGCGCCAACCTGCGCCACGTGCTGGCCGTCAGCATCAGCAACCGGCTTGCCGCCGCGGTCTCGGGCATAGGCGTCACGGCGCTGGTGCAGTCCAGCACCGCCACCTCGCTGATCGTCTCCTCCTTCGTCGGCCAGGGCCTGGTCACCCTGCCGCTGGCGCTGGCCGTCATGCTGGGCGCGGACGTGGGCACCAGCCTGATGGCCGTGGTGTTCTCCTTCGATCTGTCCTGGCTGTCGCCGCTCTTCATCTTTGTCGGCGTGGTGCTGTTCATCTCGCGCCAGGACACCAACGTCGGCCGCGTGGGCCGCGTGCTGATAGGCCTGGGCCTGATGCTGCTGGCGCTGCGCCTGGTCACGGCCTCCACCGAAGTCCTCACGCAGGCGCCGGCCGTCAAGGCCCTGCTGGCCTCGCTGAGCAGCGACCTGCTGCTCGAGATCACCGCCGGCGCCTTCCTGGCCGTGGTGTCTTATTCCAGCCTGGCCATCGTCCTGCTCACGGCCACGCTGGCCGCCTCGGGCGTGATCCCCATCGACGTGGCGCTGGGCCTGGTGCTGGGCGCCAACCTCGGCAGCGGCCTGCTGGCCGTGCTGACCACGTTGCGCTCACCCGTGGAAGTGCGGCAGGTGCCCCTGGGCAACCTGCTGTTCAAGCTGCTGGGCATCGTGATCGCCGCGCCCCTGATCGGCCTGTGGCTGCGCCATGTGCGGCCCTACCTGGGTGAGGCGGCCACCGTGGTCGTGTTGTTCCACCTGGCCTTCAACATGCTGGTGGGCGCGGTCTTCATAGGCTGGACGCAGGTGATCGCGCGCTGGGTCGAAAAACTGCTGCCCAAGCCCGAAAAGAACAAGGCCGGCGGCCGGCCCCAACACCTGGACCCTTCGGCCCTGGCCACGCCCTCGCTGGCGATCTCCTGCGCGGCGCGTGAGGCGCTGCACCAGGCCGACGTGGTGGAAAGCATGCTGCTGGGCGTGCTGCAAGTCATACGCAACAACGACCTCAAGCTGGCCGAAGACCTGCGCAAGATGGACGACGCCGTCGACGAGCTGTATTCGTCGATCAAGTACTACCTGACCAAGATCTCGCGCGAGGCGCTGGCCGAAGAGGAAAGCCGCCGCTGGACCGACATCATCAGCTTCACCATCAACATGGAGCAGATCGGCGACATCATCGAACGCGTGCTGATCGACATCGAAGACAAGAAGATCAAGCCGGGCCGCAGTTTCTCGGAAGCCGGCATGGCTGAGATCGTCGAGCTGCATGAACGCCTGGTGGACAACCTGCGCCTGGGCATGAGCGTGTTCCTCAACGGCACGGTGCGCGACGCGCAAAAACTGCTCGAGGAAAAAGCCCGTTTCCGCGACCTGGAGCGCGCCTACGCCACCACCCACCTGGGCCGGCTCTCGGCCAACACGGTGCAAAGCCTGGAAACCAGTTCGCTGCACATCGACCTGATCAGCGAACTCAAGCGCATCAACTCGCACATCTGCTCGATCGCCTACCCGATCCTCGACTCGGCTGGTGCGCTCGCGCCCAACCGGCTGCGTGCTTCCGCGCTGACCGACCAGGTCTGAGAATTTTTTCTAACGCCTCAGGCCGTGAGGCCCATGGCGTCTGAAAGAATCAGCGCCGCTTCGGTCGTGAACTCGCCGCGTTGCAGGGCCTCGAGCAAGTCTCCAGCCTCCATCAGGCGGAACTGCTCGACCTCGCCGTCCTGGTTGTCCGGCGCCATGCCCTCGGGCACGGTGCAGACATACCAGTCGATGTCCTCCACCACATAACCCGCGCCGTTGCCGTCCGTGGCCGGCCGCCGCGTCGCCAGGCGCCCGCCGTAGCGCATGGCCTGCAGTTGGGCCGTGTGCAGGCCGGCTTCTTCCCAGGTCTCGCGCACCAACGCGGTTTCCACCGTATCGACCGCCGACACCATGCCGCCCATCAGCGTGTCCCACAGGCCCGGGTCGTTGGATTTATTGAAGGCGCGCTGCTGCACCCAGAAGCGCCCGTCCGGCGACTGCCCCACCAGGTGCACCGCCAGCGTGGTGATGCCCAAAGGCCGCACCGCCGCGCGCTCCACCGTGCCCTTGCGGTGGCCGAACTGGTCGGGCACCGCGAGCTGCTCGTCACGCCAGGCACCGGCCAGGCCGGCTTCATGCAGCGCGACCGCGATCTTGTTCAGGCTGGTCGTGACGTCCCCCATCACGCGCCAGCCCAGGGTTCCGGGGCGCTCTTCCTTGAGGAGGGGGTGGTCACCGTCGGTCATGGTGTGGAGGGCCAGCTTGTGGAAGAAGCCGGGTTCTACTGAGCCGATCATGGATTCGCCGGCCCACAACGGCACTCGTGGGCGCAGCGGCGGCACGGTTGCGCCTGCGCGGAGGTCGCGCAACCAATGCGGGTTGTGATTTGGGTTTGTCATGGTTCTTGGGGGTGGGTTTTAGTTTACTTCGGTGGGCTTGTTGTGGGTTAGGGGTTTTGCTGGGTTCTGCTGGCCGGGGGTTGCCCGGCGGCAACTCACTTTTCTTTTGCTTCGCCAAAAGAAAAGTAAGCAAAAGAAAAGGCGACCCTGGTTGCTGCGTCCCTCCGCTTCGCTGCGGGCAACCTGCGGTGCTCGGTTCAGGCGGGGTCTCGCTAAACTCGCTACGCTGCGCTTCGCTCAAACAACGCGATCCCTGATCCGCCTGAACCTCCGCTCCTCGGCGCATCCACAAGGGTGGGAGCGGGGAGAARAAATACCAAACAGCCGAATACCAATACCGAATACCTGAAGAAACAAGGACTCGCCGTGGCGAGTCCTTGTTTGTCTTGGTTGTTTCTTTGTCTTTTGTCCCCGCTCCCGATTGCCCCGTCCTGGCTGGGCCGAGGAGCGCAGAGACAAGCGGATCAGGGCTGGCGTTGTCTGAGCGAAGCGAGTTTAGCCAGACCCCGCTTGGCTCGAGCACCGCAGGTTGCCCCGTAGCGCAGCGCAGGGGCCCCAGACTGCGGGTCGCCTTTTCTTTGGTGACTTTCTTTTGGCGAAGCAAAAGAAAGTTACTTGCTGCCGGGCAATCCCCGGCCAGCCGTCTTCAGCGAAGAGCACTCCTCCCAATCCCAATCAAGCCTTATTAAACAACCCATCCAAACGTTTATCCCACTTGGCCCCGGGTAACACCTCGGAAAGTTGCGAATCCCCAAACGCAAAGGTCCCGCGAAGGACCTGCGCCAGCACCGCCCGATAGTCATGATGCGCAGGCAGATCCCGCCCTTCATTAAGCTGAGAAAGACCTGTCCATTGCCCATGCCACCGCCCACCAGCAACCCGACTCCCCATAAGCCACATAGCGTTACCGAAGCCGTGGTCGGTACCACGCGTACCGTTCTCCCCACTGGTGCGGCCAAACTCGCTCATCACCACGACCACATCACCGGGTTCGGAAAAATCCTGCCGTAGTTGCGCAATGCCGCGTGCCAGGTTGCCCAGGTTGTTGGCGAGCTGGCCGGTGGCCGCGCCCTGGTTGGCGTGGGTGTCCCAGCCGCCGGCTGATAAAAAACCGAGCCGCAGCTTGCGGTCGTTGCGCATCAAGGTGCCGAGGTGCTGAGCGTCCAGCTGCAGGCCCACCGGGTCGGCCGCACCGTTGCTGGCCGCCAGCATCTGGGCATTGAGAGCCTGCTGGTTGGCGGGCGTGCCGTCGCGGTCCAGGTTTCTGTCGGCCATACGCCTGGCGTCCTGCGCCATCTTTTCGGCCCTGGCGGTTCTTTGCTCGGTGAGCTCCTGCGCGCTCTGCATGCGGCTGCCCGCGCCTTGGCGGAAGGCTTCGCTGAGCTTGTCGTCGCCGCCGTACAAATCCATCAGCGCCTGGCGGGTCTTGTCGTTGGCCAGCACGCCGGTGCGCTCGGCCGACTGGCCGCGCGGGATCAGCCTGACGGCGGCGGCCTGGCCGGCCAGGATGGCGGGATTGGCCTCGCCCACGCCCAATGCGACCGCACCCGGTGCGGCGCTTTTGCCAACACCCGCCGTGGTGTTGAGCCAGCCGGGCGCGCTGCTGGTCTTGCCGCCTTGCGCGATTTCCATCTGGTACTGCGCGTCGAAGTGCGAACGGTTCGGCGCGGGCAGGCCGGCCGCGGGCACAAAGCTCAGCACGCCTTGTTGCCACAGCGGCAGCAGCGGGGCCAGCGCGGGGTGCAAGGCAAAGGTCTTGTCGAGCTTGATGGCGGTCTGCGCAGTGCCGTCGGGTGCCGCAATCGCGATGCTGGGACGCAGCGCGTAATAGTCCTTGTCGGCATAAGGCACAAAGGCCGAGAGGCCGTCGTACGCGCCGCGCAGGAAAACGACGATGAGGCGCCCGTTGTTCAGGCTCCCGGGCACGGCTTGCGCCCACACGCCGGGCGCGGCCAGAGACAAGGCGGACAAGGCGCCCATACCAAGCAGGCCGCGGCGTTGCAGCAGGTGGGGCGATGAAGAATGGTTTGAACTCATGGGGGTTCTCGCTGCCGTTTATTTACGCATGAAATCGGGGCTTGCCAGCATCAGGCCGGTACGCATTTGCGCAGGCTCCTGCGCGATGCGTTCGCGCGTCGCGACACTGAAAAAAGCATTGAGGTAAGCCGGCTCTACCATGCGCTGGCCCAGGCCCATCGCGTAGTCGGCGCGCCGCGTGAGCGCCTCGGGCGCGAGCCAGGTGTTCGCATCGGTCTTATAGCCGTCSGGCGTTTGCCAGCCGTGCATGGGCTGGCCGGCCTGGGCGAGAAAGCCCAAAGTTTGCACGATGTCGCGGCGCTCCTTCACGCCGCCGGCCGCGGTGAGCGCCGAGCAGGCGAAGTCCAGCGGCGTCTTGAACAGCTGCTTGTCTTTGGCCCAGAATTCCGGCGACTCGATCAAGGCACGCATCACCACGCGGATGTCGCCTTGCGTGTCCGTGAAAGTGGCGGCCAGTTTGTCGACCAGTGCGGCCGGGGGTTTGTCGGCGACAAAAAAACTCACCAGCCGCGTGGCCACGCGCCGCGCGGTCTCGGGCCGGCGTGCCAGGTAGCGTATGGCCTCCTCGCCCTCGGCCACGCTTTGGTTGCCGAAGGTGCGGCCCAGCAGCACCTTGCCTTCCTTGTCGTGCAGGCGCTCGGCAAAGCGGAAGCCTTCGCCGTCCTTGAGGTTGACGGTCCAGCCGGTCAGGATGCGCGCCAGCTCGCGCACGTCTTTCTGCGTATAGCCGCTGTTCACGCCCAGCGTGTGCAACTCCATCAGTTCGCGCGCATAGTTTTCGTTGAGGCCGCGGCTGTTGCTCTGCGCCTGGTCCAGGTAGAAGAGCATGGCCGGGTGTTTGGCGCTGGCCAGCAGCAGGTCTTCAAAACGGCCCAGGGCATTGGCGCGTATCACGTTGACCACATAGTGGCCGACAAAGGGGCGCACCGGGCCCTTGCCGACAAAGACGTTGAGGTGGTTGAACCAGAACTCGGTCATGCGCGCCAGCAGCGGGTTTTCGAGTGCCGGGTCGCTGCAAGACATCAGGCGCCAGGCGGCGGCGTCCTGGGCCATCTCGCGGCTGAATTTTTCATCGCCCGCGCCCGCCGCGGCGGCCATACCGGGCTTGGCGGTTTTTTCACGCGCGATCCTGCGCGCCTCTTGCTCAGTCCGGAAGCTGCGCGCGATGTCGTTGAGCGGTGCGTTGATGCCGGCGAGTTCGGCGGGAAGCGTTGGCGGGCGTTTGCTGGCGGCATAAGCCGCGTCCAGCTGCCGCAGCGCCCAGGCGCGGGGCGAGGCCGCGGCGGCCTGCGCCGAGTCCGGCGTGGGCGCATAGCCCAGCCGCGAGGCGGCGCGCCAGGTGTCGGCCATCCTGGCCGTCGGGGGCGCGGCTTCAAGCTGCCCCTCGGCCTGCGCCGCGGGGCCGGCCAAGGCAGCCAGCAAGGCCGCGAACAGGCCGGCCTGGGTGATCGTCGCTGTGGGCATGTTTTTCTCCTGCGACTCCTTGTAACGCATGCACCGCGGCTTGCGTTGAACGCGGCCCCCGGCTTTACACAGGTTTTTTTCCGCTTACAGCGTCAGGATGGTGCAGCCCGTGGTCTTGCGGGCTTCCAGCGCGCGATGTGCTTCGGCCACGTCGGCCAGGGCAAAGCGCTGGTCGATCGGGATGTTGACCTGGCCGTTGGTCACCATGGCGAAGAGTTCGTCGGCCATTTCCTGCGTGACCTCGCGGGTCGCGATGTGGGTGAACAAGGTGGGCCTGGACACATACAGCGATCCCTTGGCGGCCAGCAGGCCGATGTCCAGCGGCGGCGTCTTGCCCGAGGCATTGCCGAAGTTGGCCAGCAGGCCGAAGGGGCGCAGGCAGTCCAGCGACTTGAGGAAGGTGTCCTTGCCGACCGAGTCATAGACCGCCTTCACGCCCTTGCCGCCGGTAATCTCCTTGACGCGGGCCACAAAATCTTCCTTGGCATAGTTGATCGCGAAGGCCGCGCCCTGCGACAGGGCCAGCGCGCATTTTTCGTCGGAGCCGGCCGTGCCTATCAGCTGCAGGCCCATGGCCCTGGCCCACTGGCAGGCGATCAGGCCCACACCGCCGGCCGCCGCGTGGAACAGCACGAAGTCGCCGGCCTGCAGGCCGCCCTGCGGCTGCGTGCGGCGCAGCAGGTACTGCGTGGTCAGGCCTTTGAGCATCATGGCCGCGCCGGTCTCGAACGAGATTGCGTCGGGCAGCTTGCACACGCATTTGGCCGGCATCACGCGCAGCTCGCAATAGCTGCCGGGCGGTTGGCTGGCGTAAGCCGCGCGGTCGCCGGCCTTGAGGTGGGTGACGCCTTCGCCCACGGCCTCGACGACACCCGAGGCTTCCATGCCCAGCTGCAGCGGCATGGCAAACGGATAGACGCCGCTGCGCTGGTAGACGTCGATGTAATTCAGGCCCACGGCCTTGTGGCGTATGCGTATTTCGCCAGGGCCGGGCTCGCCCACCGTCACGTCCACCAGCGTGAGTTCTTCGGGGCCGCCGTGCTGGTTGATGTGTACGGCTTTGGAGGGATAGGAGGCCATGGGTGTTCCTTGCAGAGGGAGATGTAAAAAACAAAAGCGAAAAGCGTGGCCGCCATGGTGCCATGAATCCGAAGAGGCCGCAGGGACTAAGGCCGGCCCGCACGCGGCAAAAGGTGGCGCTTGGTAAAGTCGACCGCATGACTCAACGCCTGACGCCCGCCACCGCCTCGCTGCTGGTGATCCCTCCGATGCTCTGGGCCGGCAATGCCGTGGTCGGCAGGCTGGTCACCGGCCTGGTGCCGCCCATGACGCTGAATTTCCTGCGCTGGGCGCTGGCCTTTGTGATCCTCCTGCCGCTGGCCTGGCGCCTGCTCCAACCCGGCAGCAGCCTGTGGCCCCACTGGAAGCGCTTCGCGGTGCTGGGCCTGCTGGGCGTGGGCTGCTACAACGCGCTGCAATACCTGGCGCTCAAAACCTCGACCCCGCTCAACGTCACCTTGGTGGCTTCCAGTGTGCCGATCTGGATGCTGGTGGTCGGTGCGCTGTGCTTCGGCCAGGCCGTGTCGCGGCGCCAGGTTGCCGGCGCCGTGCTGTCGATTGCCGGCGTGCTGGTGGTGCTCTCGCGCGGCCAGTGGGAGCTCTTGATGCAGGTGCAGCTGGTACCCGGCGACCTGTATGTGCTGCTGGCCACGCTGGCCTGGGCTTTCTACAGCTGGCTGCTGTCGCAACCGAAGGAGCCCGCGGAAATCCGCAGTGACTGGGCGGCTTTCCTGCTGGCGCAAATCGTCTTCGGCCTGGCCTGGTCGGGCGCTTTCGCGGCCGGCGAATGGGCCGTGACGGACGCGCACATCCAATGGGGCTGGCCGCTGGCCGCGGCCTTGGCCTACGTGGCCGTCGGGCCCGCGGTGATCGCCTACCGCTGCTGGGGCATGGGCGTGCAGCGCGTCGGGCCGGCCATCGCGGGCTTCTTTTCCAACCTCACGCCGCTGTTCGCCGCCCTGCTCTCGGCGGCCTTTCTCGGCGAGCTGCCGCATCTTTACCACGCATTGGCATTTGTGCTGATCGTGGGCGGCATCGTGGTGTCGTCGCGGCGCTGAGGCGCGCGAAAAAGCCGAATCAATGGCTGTCGTTTGCCCGCAGGCCGGTTTTGGATTGACCCGATGTCCGGATCACTGCAGGAGCCAGATTAAATTGCATATTGCGGCATACATTACGCTAGATGGAATCGTTAAATTACAGTCAATTTCCCCAGCCCGAGTCCAACGACGAGGATAGCGTCCAAGGCGCAATTGAGGCACTTCGCAATGCCCACGACCAACAGTCTGCGGAAGAGGCCTGCGACGAATTCCTTTGGGCAATGGGAAATAATCACTCAGGCACTTTTTATCCGGTCGTCCTGGCTGCCTTGCCGCAGATCCAACAAATCCTGAGGGACGGCGACCCCTGGTCTCAACGCGCGGCGATGGAATCACTCATCGACCTTGGCGGGTCGTTCGTTCCGGAAAAAGGACACGAGTTGTACCTTGGGGCCTCAGTTCAAAAAATGCTTCAGGCATTTATCCATTCAATGCGGCCCAAAGTTGCGCTGCTGGCGCAGGGGACTGGCGCAGTCTCCAGGAGCGCAGGCGAGTTGCTCGAGCTCATCGATGATCAAGCCGTCTAACCCCTCCGTCGAAGAAGTGGCCACAGGCAGCCTGCTCACGACCAGCAACGTCGCATCGCAATGATCCCACTCGGCCTCACCATCAAGACAATCTGGCTCGACGAGTACATACTTGAGTTCCAAATACAAGCCGGCAACGACTAGCCATAAACAATGCGCGAACACTTGAAGTCCGACAAGGCTCAGGCCAACGATTCCAACGAATTTAGTCTGTTGGGCTTCGCGGCTTTTCTTGTGGTCGTTTTGCTATTTTTGTTCGTGAGCACCAAAGCCGGAACACGCGGAGTCGGCGTCTACATGATGGTGGGCGCGCTAATCCAGCAATTTTCCGGCCGGATCGAATACGGGTGGGAGGGCCGCCCGCCTTCCGGCTACATCACGGGATGGACAGCCTTGGTGTTGAACCTTATCTTCGGGATGTGCGGCTTGGCCACAGTTATCTGGCCCGACATTGCCATGGGCATTCTGGGGTGGGACAAAAAGTGACGCATTTTGACAGGTGTCGCAGCGGCAACGCCAGGCATTTGGAGCTCGTAATCAACAAGCCCAATCCTCTACCTGCACTCGCCGCCCATGGTTTGATTTTCACAACACATTGCGAAAAACCATCGCATAAAACTTGCCAAGCCCGCGCGGCCTCTTCAGAATCCGTTCCTTGCTTTGAGCCGCCGCGTAACGAATAACCTTGCGCGGTAAACACCTTGAAGCCACCAAGACCCATGACTTTGTTCACTCACACCTGACGCACCCTCCACTGCCCCCGGCTGGATGTGGTGCCAACCATACCCAGCCCTGCGGGCAGTCGGTGTCGTGCCTTCACGTGTGAAGCGCGCTCCGCGAACCCCAGGCTGATTTTTTCGCCGGGGTTTTTTGCTTTCTGGAGCGTGCACATGAGTGCCAAAACATTTTCCCGTGACTTCGCCGACGGCAAGGTCAAGCATTTGCGGCGCATGAAGCAGCCGCTCGCCTTGACATTGCAACTGCCCGCCCCGCGCAACCCCGTGGTGCGGGCCCTCGCCCAGCGTGCCATCAGAACCTGTTTACGGCCTAAACGGGGCCGCGTTGGGGTGCAATCGGGATGAGTGGGTCGCCCGGGAACGCTGCATGGGCTAATGCCCATGCAAGGGCCTGGGTGGCTCAATCGCCCGATTTCACCCCAACCCGGAGGGCAAGCGCCTTCTCGGGCGGTCTGCGGCGTTGCGGCGCTAACCCATAGCGGTGCTATGGGCAGCGCACCGCGCCTTGCATCCCATCCCGAGAAGGGGCTTGCGCGGCCCCGTTTAGGCCGTAAACAGGTTCTCAGCGCGGGCAAACACATTCGCAGCACCGGCGCCAACCGCCGTGCTGAAACCGTGGCCCTGCACAAGGCCCTTAAAAAATTGATTGACTGACATGAAGAACGATATGACAACCGAGACGGTGGCCGCAGCCCGCGTGCCGCCCGAAATCATGCGAGAACGCAGTGCCCACCTGGCACTGGTTGCCGCCGAACTGAAGACCGAGCTGTTCGGCATTGACGACATCATCGACCGGGTGATCGAATCGATCCGCGCCTGGTATGTGCTGCCGCACATCATTCGCCGCCCGGTGATCGTCTGCCTCTGGGGCCTGACGGGCACCGGCAAGACGCAGCTCACGCGCCGCCTGGCGCAAAAGCTGGGTTTTTACGACCGCTTTGTCGAAGTGCAGATGGACGGCTTCAGCAACGGCAGCAGCTGGCGCAGCGCCGACTCCATCAGCGCCATGCTGGCAGAGTCAGGTGTCGCCGAGAGCGAGCCCGGCATGCTGGTGCTGGACGAATTCCAGCGCTTTCGCACCGTCGACGAGAAAGGCAAGGACGCCGCCGTCAAGCGCTACCAGGATGTCTGGCAACTGCTGTCCGACGGACGCCTGCCGCCATCGCTGTCGTTTCTGCAGGAACTTGATGAGTCACTGGCTTTCTCGCAGTACGAGCTTGAACGCGAGGAGCAGGCGGATGAAAAGCCCGCAAAGGATGGTGCTCCACCCAAAAAAATGAAGTTCAAACTCTCGCCCTACCAGGCCCAGGAGTTCAAACAAAGCCTCAAGATCAATGAGCCGCTGCAGGAAGTGATGACCTGGACGCCCCAGCAACTGCAAGAGCGGATGCTGGCGTTCAGGGCATCCACCGACTCGTGGGAAACGGATTACAGCCGCCTGCTTATCATTGTCTCGGGCAACCTGGACGAAATGTACGAAGGCACTGCCAAACGCGTGGAAGACTGCGACACCGACGCAGACATTTTTCATGCACTGACAAAAAAGCTGTCGCTCATCGACGTCAAAAAGGCCCTGGGAGAGCGCTTCAAGCCCGAGCAGATCGCCCGGCTGGGCAACAACCATGTGATCTACCCGTCGCTGAGCCAGTCTACGTACGAGCGGCTGATCCGCAGCACCTGCGCCAAATATGTTGATGAAATGCAGGCGAGCGCCGGGCTGTCGTTTGACCTGCATGAGTCGGTGTACCAGGGCATTTATGCCAACGCGGTGTTTCCGGCCCAGGGCACACGCCCGCTGTTCTCGTCCATCCATGCCATCCTGAGCGCGCCGCTGGTCAATGCCGTGCTGTGGGCTTTCGAGCACGGCGTGCCGGATGGTGCGACGCTGCAGGTCAGCCTGGACACGGCCACACAATCGCTGCGCATCGACCTCGGTCAGGCCGGCGGCCCCGGCATCGCCTACCCGGTGCCGCTGGACCTGAACCAGCTCAAGCAGCGCGCCAGCCCGGACTTCCGCGCCCTGCTGGCCGTGCACGAGGCCGGCCACGGCCTGGCCTACGGCCGGCTGTTCGGCCACGCGCCGCAGGAGGTGAAGATCAACGTGGCCTCTTTCGAGGGCGGCTACAACAGCTATGTGCGCCTGAAAGCCGAATCCCGGCAAAGCTGCCTGGACCGCCTCTGCGTGGGCCTGGCGGGCCGCGCTGCCGAAACCCTGGTGTTC
The DNA here is from genome assembly GCF_056405595.1 of Polaromonas sp. P1_G1. NCBI lineage: Bacteria > Pseudomonadati > Pseudomonadota > Betaproteobacteria > Burkholderiales > Comamonadaceae > Polaromonas > Polaromonas sp. P1_G1. The sequence goes on along the minus strand of NZ_JBFUBU010000004.1, from coordinate 27,003 downwards.
GGCGAGGACGCCAGCACCACCGGCAGCGCAAGCGACTTCAAGAACGCCACCGCCCTGGCCGCGCGCTTTGTGCGCCACTTCGGCTTCGGCAACCGGCTGAGCCGTACCGACGTGACCGACAGCACGGACGAAAACCTCAACACGGACGTAGCACCGACCAACGCCGAGATCGAAGCCCTGCTGGCGCAGGCCTACGCACGCGCGCAGGCGCTGCTCAAGGCCGATTCGGCCCTGCTGCTGCGCATCGTGGACGAACTGCTGGCGCAGGGCCAGGTGAGCAAGGAAAAAATGGCCGGCCTGCTGGGCGTGGGCATTGCGACGGAAGAAAAGATGCTCATGCATTATGCCGAACAGCTCCAGGTGTTCAGCCTGCAGCACGGGCTGATGCAGCGGGTCAGTGGGACGGCGGTGGAGGCTGCCGAACCGGCGCTTGAATGATCTTCCCGGGCAAAAAAAAGCACGGAGAACAGCCCATGCTGTTTCCGTGCCCAATTTCCACCAACGGAAATCTTGACGGCGAGCCGTGGCTCTTGGTGATGCTCAAGCCTTGCCTGGATGCTCCTTGACGCGGCTGACCAGTTGCGTGGGATTGACGAAACGCAGTGCGATCAACAGCCACAGCACGGTGATTGCCATATAGATCATGGCCATCGCGTCCACCGACTGCCCGGCGCGCACGCCCGCGGCGAACACCGCGTAATACAGCGCGACGACCAGCGTCTGGGTGTCGGGGCCGGCGACCAGGAAGGTCAGCTCGAACATCGCCACCGTGCGCACCAGTACCAGCAGGCCGGCCGCCAGCACGCCGGGGGCCAGCAAGGGCACCAGGGTGTAGAGGAACATCTGCCGTGTATTGGCGCCAAAGACGCGCGCGGCCGATTCGATGTTGGTGTCCACCTGTTCGACGAAGGGCGTCATCACCAGGATCACAAACGGCAAGGCCGGGATCATGTTGGCGATGATCACGCCCGGCAGAGTGCCGGCCAGGTGCAGCTGGTACATCACCGTGGCCAGCGGAATGCCGTAGGTAATCGGCGGCACCATGAGCGGCAGCAGGAACAGCAGCGTGAGCAGCTTCTTGCCGCGAAAGTCCTTGCGCGCCAGCGTGTAGGCAGCCGGCACACCGATCAGCAGCGACAAGAAGACCACCGAGAACACCACGACCACCGTGACCACCAGCACATGGCCGAGCTGGAACTCCTTCCAGGCCGAGACGTACCAGCCGAGGGTGTAAGCCTCGGGCAGCCAGGTGCCCAGCCAGCGTGTGGCGACCGAGTTGGTGCCCACGGCCAGGATCATCATGCCGACGTTGACGAGGAAGAAGGCGATCAGCCCCCAGACCAGCGCGCGCCAGGCGCGGTCGCGTAGCGGGTCTTTCTCGTGCATCTGTTGCGTGTTGATCGCGCTCATCCCTTGCCTCCCGCCACCGGGCCGCGGTAGAACAGCGAGCGCAGGCCCAGCGCCGCGACCACGATGGCCAGCTGGACCAGGCCCATGATCATGGCGACGGCCGAGGCCAGCGAATAGTCGTATTGCTCAAAGGCTGCTTCATAGGCGGCGATCGCGATCACGCGCGTGGCGCCGGCCGGCGAGCCCAGCAGCACCGCCGAAGGGAAGACCGAGAAGGCCTGCACAAAACACAGGCAGAAGGCCATGACCAGGCCCGGCGTGAGCAGCGGCAAATAGATGTGGCGAAAGCGGTTCCAGCCGTCCGCGCCCAGCGTCGCCGCGGCGCGCGGCAGCGCCGGGTCTATCCCAGTGATGTAGGACAGGATCAGCAAATAGGCAAACGGAAAGCCGGTGATGATCAGCGAGATCAGCACGCCCCAGTAGTTGTGCGTGAGGCGTATCGAGCCCTCATACAGATGCAGCCAGCGCAGCGTCTGCGCGAGCCAGCCCTGCGGGCCGAAGTAGGTCAGCATGCCCTCGGCGATCAGCACCGTGCCCAGGGTCAGCGGCACCACCAGCAGGGTGGACAGGAAGCGCTGGTAAGGGCCTTTGGCGCGCGTGGCGTAGGCAATGCCCAGCGCGCAGGCGATGTTGATCAGCGTGGCCGGCAGCGCCAGCTGCATGGTGTTGCCTATGGTCTTCCACAAATCCTGCGTCTGGAAGAAATGGATGTAGTTCTCAAACACCCCGCCCTGCTGCGGCTGGAAGGACAGCAGCAGGCCGTAGGCGAAGGGGTAGACGAAAAACATCACCATCAGCGCGGCGGCGGGCGCCACCAGCATGACGGCCGGGTCGAAAGGCGGGCGCCGCGCGGCGCCTTGCGGCGGCAGGGTCATCGCGCTCATCTCACGCATCCCCTGCATAGACCAGCACGCGCTCCGGCGGGGCCGAGAGCATGACCTGGTCGCCTGGCGCAACGACGCGCGAGGAGCGTACGTAGAGCAGGTCTTCGAACGAAGTCCTGACCTGTAGCAACCATTCGCGGCCGCCGTACTCGGCGGTTTCGACGACGCCGGGAAAAGCCTGCGGACCGTCGCCTATCAGCAATTCATCGGGCCTTATCGCTGCCATCGCGGCCATGGCAGTGCCGGGCTGCAGCGTGTGCATGGCGGTGCCGGCCAGCTGCACACCGCCGGGGCCTTCGAGGCTCAGCCCCGCGCCGTTGGCCGAAGCCACCCGCACCGGCAGCACATTGCGATAGCCCATGAAGCGCGCGATGTCCAGCGTGGCCGGCCGCGCGAACACCTCTTGCGGCGTGCCTATCTGCTGCACCACACCCAGCTTCATGACCACGATGCGGTCGGCCATGGCCAGGGCTTCGTCCTGGTCGTGCGTCACGTAGACGGTGGAGCAGCCCTGGGCGCGGTGGATGCGGCGGATCTCGGAACGCATTTCAATGCGCAGCTTGGCGTCCAGGTTGGACAGCGGCTCGTCCATCAGGATCAGCGGTGGCTCGATGACGATGGCGCGCGCGATCGCCACGCGCTGCTGCTGGCCGCCCGACAGCTGGCCGGGCAGCTTGTGGGCATGCGCCTGCAGCTGCACGGTGTCGAGTGCCGCGGCGACGCGCTGGTCGATCTCGGCCGCCGGCACGCCGCGCATCTTCAGGCCGAAGCCCACGTTGCGGCTGACCGACAGGTGCGGGAACAGCGCGTAGTTCTGGAACACCATGCCGAAGCCGCGTTTTTCCGGCGGCAAGGTGTCTATGCGCCGCTCGTCCAGCCAGATGCTGCCGTCCGACAGCGGCATCAGGCCGGCCATGCAGTTGAGCGCGGTCGACTTGCCGCAACCCGAGGGGCCCAGCAGCGCGATGAATTCGCCGCGCTCTATGGTCAGCGAGAGTTTTTCGAGCGCGTGCGCGCCGCCGAAGCTGCGGCTCACGCCGTCCAGGCGCAGCTGCCTGAACTCGTTTTTTCCCGCGGGCCGTCCCGCGGTGTTGGGCATCACCATGTCAGAAACCTTTTATATGCCCGCACCGCGGGTCTGCTTGTTATTTAGAGTTGCTCATAAAACCCAGCGAAGCGGTCCTGGCTAGGCGCGCCGCCGCAGACAGTGCTACAGCACGGCAAGGCGGCGCAACAACGCCAGGAGGGTTTTTGAGCGACTCTTACTTGCCTTTGCCGGAACCGATCTCTTGATCCCACTTCTTGAAAGCCGCCACCATGGCCTTGTCTTCCAGCGGTTGGACGTGCGGCTGTTTGGCGATCCAGTCTGCGTACTCGGGGCGGCCGTATTCCTTGATGATGTCCTGGCTCTTTTGCGGCGCCGAAGTCAGCGGCACGTTTTTCACGGCCGGGCCGGGGTAGAAGTAACCGGAGTCATAGGTCAGCGCCTGCTGCTCGGGTTTGAGCAGGTAAGCCATCAATTCCATCACGGCCGCCTGGCGGGCGGCGGGCAGGCCCTTGGGCATGGCCATGTAGTGCGCGTCGTTGACCCAGGTGAAACCGTTGAGCGCCGCCACCTTGAACTGCTTGGGCACCACGCCCAGCGCGCGCGGGTTGATGTCCCAGCCGGTCACCGTCACCGTCATGTCGCGCGAGCCTTCGCCGAGTTCCTTCATCACGGCGCCCGTGCCTGTGGGGTAGTACTCGATGCAGCTGTTGAGCTCTTTCAGGTAGGCCCAGGTCTTGTCCCAGCCGGCCAGGGGATCCTTGGGATCCTTGTCGCCCAGCAGGTAGGGCAGGCCCATCAAAAAGGTGCGGCCCGGGCCCGAGTTGGCCGGTCGCGCGTAGATCAGCTTGTTGGGATTGGCCTTGCACCAGGCCAGCAGCTCGGCCGGCGTTTTAGGCGGCGCCTTGACCTTGTCGGGGTTGTACTCGAGCAGCGGGCCCGCGGGCATATAAGTCACCATGACGGCCTGGCCGTTGGCCAGGTCCTGCATCTTGCGGGCGCTGGGCAGGTAGTTGTCCATCAGGTTGGGGAACTTCGCGGCGTGCGCCGGCAACAGCGGCTCCCAGAGGTTGAGCGCCATGCCCGCGGCCAGCGCGTCGGTGCCGGTCAGCACCAGGTCGATGTCGGTGCGGCCGGCGGCCTGCATGGCCCTGATTTTTCCGGGAAGCTCGGGCGCGGGCGCCTTGGTGAAGGTGACGCGCGAAACCAGGTTGGGGTTTTTCGCGGCAAAACTTTCCAGCGCCTCCTGCGTCAGTGCCAGGTTGCCGGCCACGTCGACGACGTTGAGGGTCACGGGCTGCGCATGCGCCGCAACGGCCGCGAACGCCGCCAGAATGCCGGCGGCCCGCAGGCCCTGGGCCAGGCGGGACATCAAATGCTCGAACTTGATCATGATCTTGTCTCCTTCATTGTTGGTGTGAATAGCGAACGATGAACTGTCAACGGAAATGCGAGGCTGCTGCCGGCCTCTTAAAAACGCGGGCTGATGCCGGAAAATTCCGGCTGGTACTTGCGCATCTGCGCCAGGTCGTTGCGGTTGCGGATGCCGCAATCCAGGTATTGCCGGTGCAGTTCGGCCAGTTTGGCCGGGTCGAGCTCGACGCCCAGGCCGGGCGCCGTCGGCACCTTGACGGCGCCCTGGTCGAACTGGATCCGCCCGCCCTTGATGACCTCCTCCTCCTGCCACGGGTAATGCGTGTCGCAGGCATAGGTCAGGTTGGGAATCGCGGCGGCCGCGTGCGTCATGGCCATCAGGCTGATGCCCAGGTGCGAGTTGGAATGCATGGACATGCCCATGCCGAAAACGCCGCACATGCGCGCCAGTGCGGCGGTGGCTCGCAGGCCGCCCCAATAATGATGGTCCGACAGCAGGATGCTTACCGCATGCGTGGAGGCATTGCGCTTGAACTCCTCCATCGTGGTCACGCACATGTTGGTCGCCAGCGGCATGCGGCAGTGTCGGGCCAGCTCCGCCATGGCCTCCTGGCCGGGTGCCGGGTCCTCGTAATACTCCAGCAAGTCGTCGAGTTCTTTTGCGGCGGCAATGCTGGTCTCCAGCGTCCAGTTGGCGTTCGGGTCCAGCCGCAATGGCACACCGGGGAAGGCCCTGGACAGCGCCTTCATGGCGGCGATTTCTTCAGCCGGCGGGAACACGCCGCCCTTGAGCTTGATGCTCTTGAAGCCGTAAAGGCTCACCATGCGCTGCGCCTGCTTCACAACCTGCTCAGGCGTGACGGCTTCGCCCCAGGCGTCGGGCGCATAAGGTTTGCCGGCGTGCTCCGCGTATTTGTAGAACAGATAGGCGCTGTAAGGCACCTCGGTGCGCACGGCGCCGCCCAGCAAGTCGCACACGGGCATGCCCAGGATCTGTCCTTGCAGGTCGAGCATGGCGACTTCCATCGCGCTGATGACCTTGTCGGCATTTTTGGCGGTGTGCGAACCCGGCGCAAGCTCGAACTGCACGCTGCCGTCGCTGGCGTGTCCTGGCTTGATGGCTGCGCGTACGCGCTCTTCCATGACGTTCAGCTCAAACGGGGACAGGCCGAGGACCAGGGCACGGGCCTGCTCCAGCACTTTCACCATGGGCTCGTCGCCGTAGGTTTCAGAGATGCCAAGGCGCCCGTCCGAAGTTTCCAGTTCGACAATGCTGCGCAGCGCCCAGGGCTCGTGGATACCGCTGGCGTTGAGCAGCGGTGCATCGCGAAACGCGATGGGCGTGATCCGGACTGCGCTGATTTTGATATTTTTCATCCGCCCAACCATTATTCGCCCTTGATTCCGGCGATCTTGATGACCCGCGTCCAGCGGTCCAGCTCCCGTGCCACGAACTGCGTGTATTCGGTACTGCCCTGGGCCGGCACCACAAAACCGTTGGCCTCCATCCGCGCGCGGATGGCGGGGGACTGCATCGCCTTGACGGCGGCGGCTTCTATTTTTTCCACAATGGGCTTGGGCGTGCCTTTGGGGACGGACAGGCCGGACCACGACAAGGCCGAGAAACCGGGGTAACCCGATTCGTGAATGGTGGGCACATCCGGGTACAAGGGATTGCGCGCCAGACTGGTCACAGCCAGGGCCCGGAGCTTGCCCGCCTTGATATGCGGCAGCGCCACGTCCTGGTTGATGAACATGAAGGGGATTTGTCCGCCGAGAAGGTCCGTCAGCATGGGGCCGCCGCCCCGGTAGGGAATGCCCACCATGAACAGGGGCTTGCAGTTTTCTTTTTTCACGCCCGAGCAGGTGCCGGCGGTTTGCTTGAGCAGCTCCATCGCCATGTGGCCGGAGGCCGCGGGGACATAGCCATAGCTCAGTTTTCCAGGATTCGCTTTTCCGTAAGTGATGAGTTCCTGGAACGTGTTGAAGGGCACGGAAGGATGGACCACCAGCACGTTGGGTCCCGAGTGGACTTGCGTGATGTGGATGAAATCCTTGAGGGAGTCGTAGCCGAGCTTGGGGTTGAGGCCGTGCGCCACCGCATTCTGGCCCACACCTGTCTGTACCAGCGTATAGCCGTCGGGCACCGCTTTGGCGCCCTTCTCCGTGCCGATCACCCCGCCCGCGCCGCCGAGGTTCTCCACGATCACGGGCTGCTTCAGGGCTTTGGTCAGCTCTTCCGCAATCATGCGTCCCATCACATCGCTGGTGCCGCCCGCCGGAAACGGAACGATAAGCTTGATCGCCCTCGACGGGTAGTCGGTCTGGGCCTGAACCGGAAGGGCCTGCAGGCCGGAGGCCGCAGCCACGCACGCAAGCACGGCGGAAAATATTTTCTTGGTCATTTCTGCTCCTTGTCGGGGTTAGACGGCTCCGTGCGATTCCACATAAAGCGCATAGAGAGAGTGGCTGCTGGCCATATAGAGGCGGTTTCGCTTCGGGCCACCAAATTCCAGGTTGGCGCAGCGCTCGGGCAGGCGTATGAAACCGATGGGTTTACCAGCGGCATTGAAGACTTTGACACCGTCAAGGTCTTCGGTTTTGGCATTTTGCAGATGCGCTTTCATGCCGCCGCCCACGTCGGTTGCCGTCTGCTGGAACGACCCGTTGTAGCCCCAGCCGCACCAGAGGTTGCCGTCCCGGTCAACGCGGAAACCGTCGAGCGATCCCGGGCCGTCCGCGTCGATCAGCTTGGTCTTGTTGCTGCACGATCCGTCGGCGGCAACGTCGTAGCTCCAGATGCTGCGGTTGGGCGTGCCCCGCCATTCGACGACATAAAGCTTTTTTTCGTCGGGCGAAAACGCCAGCCCGTTCGGGTTGCCCAGGTCGGTGATGACTGCCTGGAGCTTGCCGTCCGCCCCCATACGGAAGACATTGGTAGAGGCCTGCTCGGGCTTGGCGCGTGAGCCTTCCCACTCGCCGTTGATGCCGAATACCGGGTCGGTAAACCAGACGCTGTCGTCGGACTTGACGACGACGTCATTGGGCGCGTTGAGGCGCTTGCCTTCAAAACTATCGGCCAGCACGGTCATGCGGCCATTTTTTTCGGTCCGCACTACCCGGCGCGTCACCGAATGCTCACAGGTAACCAGGCGTCCCTGGCGGTCCCGGGTGTTGCCGTTGGCGTAGTTCACGTTTTCCTTGTGCACGGTAAAGGCGTTGGTGGCCTCGTCGTACTTCATCAAGCGGTTGTTCGGAATATCGCTGACCAGCAGATAGCCCGGCCTTCCGGCGACTTCATTGGGGAAATAGACCGGGCCTTCCGCCCAACGCATGCCGGTGCCCACCTGCTCCAGTGTGCTGCTGTAGATGCGGTATTTGGCGAATGATGGATCCAGGATCAGCACAGCCGGGTCCGGATAGCGCTGATAGGGCTTGAAATCAAACGACTGGGCGAACGCGGAAGCGGCCATCGCCGCCCCGGCACCGGCAGCGGTTTTGAGAAACCCGCGGCGCGCGCGCATAGTGTCCTGATGCATGGTTTGTCTCCTTTTTTATTTGCCGACGGCGAGGTCGACGGCCTGCATTGACAGGAAATCAATTCGCTGGGGCCTCAACCAATTTGTTAGCGCTAACAAATTAATGTTAGAGCAAAGGCCAGCCTTGCGTCAAGTCAGGCGCTGGCTCTTTTTACTATGAGAAACCCTAGGTCTCGCACCCGCGCGCCGACGTCGCGGTTTTCAGCGACGTCGAGGATGAATCGGGCCGCCTGGCGACCTATGGAGGTGCCGTCGATACGCACCGTGCTCAGGGAGGGATGGGTGAAAGCAGCAAACGGAAGGTCACCAAAACCCATGACCGCCACATCACCCGGCACAGACAGGCCCAATGCCTGGGCCTCGGTGATGACGCCGTGGGCAATGACGTCGGAACCACAAAAAACCACATCAATATCAGGATGGCGCGCACGCAGGTCGGCGAAACCGGCTCTGCCGTTGGCCAGCGATGAAGGCGCAGGCACGGTACAGACCGGGATGCCGTGCACGTCCAGCTCGGCCAGCCGCGCCTCAAATCCGGCGCGGCGGCGCATGGCGCGCTGGTCTTCCGCGATGACCACGCCTGGCCGACGGAAGCCCTGGCCGTACAGGTAGTCCGCTACCGCCGCACCGACTTTCTCGTGGGAGAAACCCACGATCATGTCGATGGGCGTGGGCGTGATGTCCCAGGTCTCGACGACGGGAATGCCCGAGGCCAGGAGGCGGCGGCGCCCTTCCGGCGAATGCATGATGCCGGTCAGCACGATGCCGTCGGGCCGCCGGCCGACGATGGCGTCTATCAGCGCATCCTCGCGCGCGCCGCTGTAGCCGCTCTGGCCCAGAATCAACTGGCAGCCGGCCTCGGCCAGCGCGTCGGTCAGCGCCTGTATGGTTTCCAGGAACACCGGGCCGGCGATGGTGGGCACCAACGCCGCCACCAGCCTGCTACGGTTGGAAGCCAGGCCGCCGGCCACCAGGTTGGGCACATAGCCGCTGCGCGAAATCGCGCTGCGCACGCGCTCCAGGGTTGCGGGTGAAACGGCCGCCGGCGTGTTGAGCGCGCGCGACACCGTGATGGCCGACACGCCGGCCAGGCTGGCCACGTCGCTGAGGGTGATGCCGCCGGTTCCGGGGCGCGGGGCGCGCTTGGCCTTGCGCAGCATCTCTGTGGGTGACTTCATGCCCGGATGTTAACGCTAACTTGAGCGTCGCCGGCGTTCAATCCAGGTCCAGGCCGAAGTGCCGCCTGAAGGCATCGCAAAATTCCGCGGTCCCGCTGAGGGACAAGGTGAGCGTATGCCGCGGCTTGCCGGGCGTGCCGGCTTCCACCTTGAGGCGATGCGCCGCCTCGTCATAAAGCAAGGCCTCGGGCGCCGTCAGCTCCTGCATGCCGTGCAGGTCGTAGTCCCAGTCAAAACCGTCCTCGAGCGGGCCGCGCCGCCCGGCAAATTCCGCCTGGGCCCAGGCCAGCACCTGCACCACTTCGGCATGCACGGCTGGTACTTGGTCCGGCCAGGTGGAAGCCATGGCCTCCAGCGTGCCTGTTCCGTCGCTGCCTTCCGCGTAATCGAAGTGGAGGTAGTCCAGGCTCAAGGGCGCGCGCTCAATGCTCAGTAAGTGCCCGGATAGGCCCCGCCGTCGGCCAGCACGTTCTGCCCCGTCATGTAGGCGGCATGCGTGCTGCACAGGAAGGCGCAGATGGCGCCGAACTCTTCGGGCGTGCCGAAGCGCTGGGCCGGGATGTTCTTGCGGCGCGCGTCCATGATGGCTTCCAGCGGCTGGCCGGTTTTTTGCGCCGCGCCGTTCATGGTGCCGCGCAGGCGGTCGGTGTCGAAAGCGCCCGGCAGCAGGTTGTTGATGGTCACGCCTTGCGCCGCGAGCTTGGTGCGCGCCACGCCGGCCACGAAGCCGGTCAGGCCGCTGCGTGCGCCGTTGGACAGGCCCAGGATGTCGATGGGCGACTTGACCGAACTGGAGGTGATGTTGACGATGCGCCCGAAGCCGCGCGCCGCCATGCCATCGACCGTGGCCTTGATGAGTTCGATCGGGGTCAGCATGTTGGCGTCCACCGCCTTGAGCCAGGCGTCGCGGTCCCAGTCGCGGAAGTCGCCGGGCGGCGGGCCGCCGGCATTGGTCACCACGATGTCGAAGTCCTTGCGCAGCGCGAACACCGCGGCGCGGCCTTCGGGTGTGGTGATGTCGGCGGCGACGTACTGGACGCCGGCGCCTGCGGGTTTGCCCTTGTCCGCCTTCAGTTTTTCAGCCGCGGCCTTCAGCGTTTCCTCGCCGCGCGCGACGATCAGCACATTGACGCCTTCGCGCACCAGCGCCTCGGCGCAACCCAGGCCCAAACCTTTGCTGGCGCCGCAGACCAGCGCCCATTTGCCTGCAATACCCAAATCCATAATAATTCCTCATTACAACCACGGGGGAGATCGGCTCATGATACTGAGTAAATACAAAACACAGGCGGGGATGGTTATCGCTCCGCTGCTCACATCACTGCTGGTTTTCAGCGCCGCGGCACAGGCCCAGGAAGCCGTACTGATCAAGCGCGAGGCGCAACTGCGCGACGCGCCCGGCGACGCGGCCCGCAGCCTCGCACCGCTTCCCGTGCAGACCGCCGTGACGCGCCTGGGCGAGCGCCAGGGCGCCTGGATCAAGGTGCGCACGGCCGACGGCACCAGCGGCTGGGTCCACATGTTCGACATCACCTCCGCCAGTGCGCCTTCGGGTGGCGCCGCCGGCGGCGCGCTGCGCAGCCTCTCGAGCTTTTTCAACAAGGGCAGCGCGCAAGCGCCTTCGAGCACCGTCTCCACCTCCACCGTCGGCATACGCGGCCTGGGCGCCGAGGACCTGGCCAACGCACAGCCGAATATGGCGGCCGTGGCGCAGGCGGATGCCAACCGCGCGAACGCCGCGCAGGCCCGGCAGTTCGCCGGCGGCGCCTCGCTGAACAGCCGGCAGGTCGAAGCCCTGCCCACACCCGCCCCGCCGGCCCCCGCGCCCGGCAGCGCACCGGCAGAGCAGTACGGCCGTTAAGCCGCCACAAGAGACAACAAGAGGCCACGCCATGAACCTTCATCACCTCCCCCAACCCGCACGCCATGCGGCCTGTGCCCTGGCCCTGCTGGCCGGCCTGCTCCCGCTCGGCGCCCACGCCCAGGATGCCGGCAAGGCACTGGGCGGCCTGTTCCAGTCGCTGATTCGCCCCAACCAGCCCGCGCAGCCGGCGCAGGCGCAACCCAATTCGGCTGCCGGCCTGGCCGGCGCGCTGCTGGGCGCCAGCCTCACGCCGGGCGGGCAGCAGGCGGCCCAGGGCGGCGACCTGTTCAAGCTGCTGTCGCAGTCACTGGACCAGATCGACGAACCGCGCGAAATCCAGATCGGCCAGCAACTGGCCGCCGTGCTGCTGGGCAGCAAGCCGCTTTACCCCGACGTCGCCATGCAGCGCTACCTCAACCAGCTGGGCCGCTGGATCAGCCTGCAGTCCTCGCGCCCCGACCTGCCCTGGACCTTCGCCATCCTCGACGATCCCGGCTTCAATGCTTTCGCCACGCCGGGCGGTTATGTCTTCGTCACCAAAGGACTGATGGACCGCGTCGCCGACGAGGGCGAGCTGGCCGGCATCCTGGCCCATGAAATCACCCACGTCACGGCCAAGCACCACTTGATCGCGCTGAACAAGAGCGCGCGCGCCGGCCTGCTGACCCAGGTCATCGGTTCGCAGCTCAAGAACGACCTGGGCGGCATGGTGTCCGCGCAACTGCTGGCACTGGGCCGCAACATGTACACCAAGGGCCTGGACCAGCAGGACGAATTCGACGCCGACCGCACCGGCGTGGCCCTGGCCACGCGTGCCGGCTTCGACCCCTACGGCCTGGTGGGGGTGCTGCAGCAGCTTCGCACCGCCGCGCCCGACGACGCGCTGTTCGCCCTGTCGCTGAGCACGCACCCGCCCGCACAAACCCGCTTGAACCAGCTCGAGCAAGCCATGGGCACACGCCTGGACGCGTATGCCGGGCAGCCTGCCGTCACCGTGGCGCAGCGCCTGGGCGCCGCGAACCGCCGGCCTACGGCGCAGGCGCCGGCAGCAGGGAAAGCACCCGCCAAAAAATAGGCCGACAATCCGGCTCTGATTCACGGGCAGGACAAAGGGCGGTATGGGATTCTGGAGCCGGCTGGGTAAGCTGGGTAAGCAACAAAAGGCGGAAGAACGGAGCGCTGCGGATCAACAGCCGCCGCCTCCCGTCGGCGCGGCCGGTTCCGCCGAGCTGAAAAAACAGGGCAACGCACTGCTGGCCAGGGGCGATCTGCAGGGGGCCGGCTTGCGCTATCGCGCCGCCACCCTGGCGGACCCGCATGACGCTGCCGCCTTCGTCAACCTGGGTTACGTCCTTTGCGAACAGCAGGACTTCCGCGAAGCGCAGCTTGCGCTCGAACAGGCGCTGGTTCTCGACCCGTCCCAGTTCGACGCTCATTTCATGCTGGCGACCCTGGCGCAAGACCAGGGCGACATGGCCCTGGCGGCCTCCCACCTTCGGGAGGTCCTGCGCCTTCGGCCCGACTTCGACTTCATGACACAGGCGTCCTACGAAGGCCAGTACGACAAAACGGTTGAGCGCTACAAGGCCATCCTGGAAATAGACCCCCACAATGCCCCGGCGCACTGGGGCCTGGGTTTCGCCAGCCTGCTGCTGGGTGACTATGAACGGGGCTGGACGGAATGGGAGTGGCGCTCCAGGGTGAGCCACGGCGCCTACGACCGCCACTTTGCCCAGCCGCTGTGGCTCGGGGCCGAACCGGTCGCCGGAAAAACCGTCCTGCTCCATTTCGAATACGGTTACGGCGACACCCTGCAGTTCTGCCGGTACGCGGCCGATGTCGCCGCGCTGGGCGCGCGCGTGGTCATGCAGGTGCAGCGCGGGCTTGGCGACCTGCTCTCGGGCCTGGCCCCAGGCGTGCTCATCGTCGAAGAGGGCGAGCCGCTGCCGGCGTTTGATCTCCACTGCCCCTTGATGAGCCTTCCGCTGGCGCTCGGTCTCCACACCCGCGAAATCATGACAGCGCCCGGCCCCTACCTGCGGGCCGCACCCGCGCGTGTCGAACACTGGCGCAAGCGGATGGACTCCCCCGCCATGCCGGCCCCGCGCATAGGCCTCGTCTGCTCCGGCAATCCCGCGCACAGGCGCGACCAGCAACGCTCCATTCCCATGGGCCACTTTTTGCACGCCCTGCCGGACGGCATGAAAGCGGTATGCCTTCAGCCCGATTTACGCGAAACCGACGCGGCGGCACTCGAGGCCGATGGCCGCGTCAGCTTCCCGGGCCGGGAACTGGCCGATTTCGCGGACACCGCCGCACTCATCTCCACGCTGGACCTGGTCATCAGCGTCGACACCAGCACCGCGCACCTGGCCGGAGCCCTGGGCAAACCGGTCTGGATCCTGCTGCCCCATGCGCCGGACTGGCGCTGGCTGCTCCAGCGCGAGGACAGCCCCTGGTATCCAGGCGCGCGACTGTTCAGGCAGGAACAAGCCGATGACTGGAGCGCTCCCCTGGACAGGGTCAGGCAAGCGTTGAGCCAGATGCAGATGCACGAGCACTCCACGACGCCACAGTAAGGGCCCGGGCTATCCCCGGCTATCTAGTTCTGGTGAAGACAAAGATGCCGGCGATGACCAGCACAGTCCCAGCCGCTACCCAGGCAGTGAACGGCTCACCGAGGATCAGCACGCCCATCAGGATGGTGGACATGGGCCCCACCATGCCGGTCTGCGCGGCCATGCCGGCGCCTATGCGTTCGATGGCCATCATCACCATCAGCACCGGCACCGCAGTGCACAGCGTGGCATTGAGCAGCGACAGCCAGATCACCTCGGGCGCGACGGCGGCCGCACTCAGCGGCCGCAGCAACACGAACTGCAGCAGGCAGCACAGGCAGGCCACCGTCGTCGCCAGCCCCACCAGGCGCAGCGCGCCCAGGCGCCTGACCATCTCGCCGCTGTAGACCAGGTAGAGCGCGTAGCTCACCGCGCTCAGGAACACCAGCAGCGCGCCCCAGGCCGCGTCCGAGCCTTGCAGCGTGATCTCGTGGCCGAACACCAGCACCACGCCGCAGTAGCTGATGGCCATGCCGATGATTTGCGGCGCCTTGACGCGGCGCTTGTACATCACCAGGCCCAGCAGCAACACCAGCGTCGGGTTCAGGTACAGGATCAGGCGTTCGAGCGAGGCGCTGATGAAGGCCAGCCCCGCGAAGTCCAGGAAGCTCGCCAGGTAATAACCCGTGAAGCCCAGCCACAGCACACCCAGCCAGTCCTTGCGCGTCAGCGGCGCCTTGCCGCGGCTGGCCCACCAGGCCATCAGCGCGAAGATCGGCAGCGCGAACAGCATGCGGTACATGATCAGCGTGACCGCGTCCACGCCGTAGCGGTAGGCCAGCTTGACGATGATGGCCTTGCCGCTGAAGGCGATGGCGCCGAAGGTCGCCAGCAGCAGGCCGGGCGCGAGGCTTTTGGGGGCGGCCGCAGGTGTGGGAGCGTCGGGTGGAGAGCTCAAAATCGCCCGCTTAAAAACCCACGGCCTGGCCGTCGCGCCGCGCATCGCTGGCCGCCACGTAGCCTTCGGCCTGGGGATTGCCGGCACGCCAGATGAACTGGCCCGCGCCGAAATCCTGGTAGGAATCGTTGATGACTTCCACGCGGTGGCCGCGCTCGGCCAGGCCCTGCACGGTGCGCGCGTCCATCGCGGCCTCGACGTTGATCTCCATGCCGGCGTTGTAGCGCCAGCGCGGCGCGTCGCAGGCGGCCTGCGGGTTCTGGCCGTAGTCCAGCATGCGCACCAGGGTCTGCATATGGCCCTGCGGCTGCATGTTGGCGCCCATCACGCCGTAGCTCATCACAGGCTGGCCGTCCTTGCTCAGGAAAGCCGGGATGATGGTGTGGAAGGGGCGCTTGCCCGGCGCGACCTGGTTGGCGCCCGGCTGCAGGCTGAAGCCGTGGCCGCGGTTCTGCAGGCTGATGCCGAATTCCGGCTCCACGCAGCCCGAGCCGAAGCCCATGTAGTTGCTCTGGATGAAGCTCACCATCATGCCGTTCTCGTCGGCCGCCGTGAGGTAAATCGTGCCGCCCTTGACGGGGTTGCCCGCGCCAAAGTCCTGTGCCTTTTTCATGTCTATGAGTTTGGCACGGGATGCGAGGTAGGCGTCATCGAGCATTTGCTCGGCCGTCACCGCCATTGACGAAGGCTCGGCCACGTATTTGTAAGTGTCGGCAAAGGCCAGCTTCATGGCCTCGATCTGCAAATGCTGGGAATCCACGCCGTCCACCGGCAGGCCCGCCACGTCGAACTTGTCCAGGATGCCCAGCGCGATCAGCGCGGCGATGCCCTGGCCGTTGGGCGGGATCTCGTGCAGGGTGTAGCCGCGGTAGTCCTTGCCTATGGGCTTGACCCATTCCGGCTTGTAGCTCGCAAAATCTTTGGCCGTGATGCTGCCGCCGTTCTGCGCGGAGAACTTTTCAATCGCGCTTGCAATGGCGCCGCCGTAGTAAGCGCTGCCTTTGGTTTCGGCGATGGCACGCAAGGCCTTGGCGGCTGCCTTGAACTGGAACAGCTCACCGACATTCGGCGCCCGGCCCCAGGGCAGGAAGGACTGCGCGAAGCCTGGCAGCGACTTCAACTCATCCGTAGCGGCCGCCCACTTCTGCTGCACCACAGTCGGCAGCAGGTAGCCGCGTTCGGCGATCTCGATGGCCGGCTCCATGAGGTCGGCAAAGGGCAGCTTGCCGAAACGCTCACTCAGCGCCGTCCAGCTCGCGACCGCGCCCGGCACGGTGACCGAATCCATGCCGCGCTTGGGCGGCGTGGATGCATCCGCGCCGCACTTGCGGCTGAAGTAATCCGGCGTCCAGCTCTGCGGCGCGCGGCCCGAGGCGTTGAGGCCGTGCAGCTCCTTGCCGTCCCACAGCAGGCAGAAGGCGTCGCTGCCCAGCCCGTTGCTCACGGGCTCGACGATGGTCATGGCGGCTGCGGCCGCGATGGCCGCGTCCACCGCGTTGCCACCCTTGAGCAGCATGCGCAGGCCGGCCTGCGCGCCCAGCGGGTGCGAGGTCGACACGACGTTGCGCGCGAACAGCGGCAGGCGGGTGGAGGTGTAGGGGTTGCTGTAATTGAAGTTCATGATGGGATGACCTGGTGAGGGCAAACAAAGAGCGGCCGCACGCCGCCAGCCTGAAAGCGAAGACGCACCGGCCGGGGGTCGGGCCTGGCGCGCGCAAAGGCATCAATCAGCCGTGATTTTCCGCTCGGCGATGATTTTTTTCCACTTGGCGGTATCCGCCTTGACCATGGCCGCGAAGGCCGCCGGGCTGCCGCCCGTGGGCTCCGCGCCCAGCCGGGCGAAGCGGTCCTTCACGTCGGCTTCGGCCAGCGCAGCGTTGACGGCCTGGTTGACCTTGGCCGCCAGCTCCTGCGGCAGGCCCTTGGGGCCGTACACGCCGAACCAGGTGACCGACTCGAAGCCCGGCAGGGTTTCCGACACCGTCGGCATGTCGGGCGCGAGCGAGGTGCGCTTGAGCGTGGTGACCGCCAGCGCCCGCAGCTTGCCGTCCCGGACATGCGGCATACCGGTGACAAAAGAATCGAACAGCACGTCGACCTTGCCGCTGATCAGGTCCGGCATGGCCAGCGCAGTGCCGCGGTAGGGAATGTGCAGGATGAAGGTGCCCGACTGGGCCTTGAAATACTCGCTCGTCAGGTGGACGATGGTGCCGTTGCCGCTGGAGGCGTAGTTCAGGCGTCCCGGGTTCTTGCGCGCGTGGTCTATGAACTCCTTCATGTTTTTGGACGGCGAGGAATTGGGCACCAGCACCACGTTGGGCGAACTCGCCACATAGGCGATGGGCGTGAAGTCGGTGTCGGCGTTGTAGGGGATTTTCGGGTTGATGGCCGGGCCTATGCTGTGCGTGCTCGAGGTCGCCAGCAACAGTGTGTAGCCGTCGGCCGGCGACTTGGAGGCCGCATCGGCGCCTATGGTGCCGCCCGCGCCCGGCCGGTTGTCGACCACCACCGTCTGGCCGATTTTTTCGCCCAGCTTTTGCGACAACGCGCGCGCCAGGATGTCGGTCGCGCCACCGGCCGGGAAAGGCACGATCATGCGGATGGGTTTGGAGGGATAGGCTTGGGCCATGGCGGGCCCGCTGAACGCCGTGGCCAGAACCGAGCTAAAAGCCGCCGCGAGCTGAATGATATGTTTACGTTTCATTCAGCGATTGTGCAACGGTTTTGAAGGCCGATTACGCTGCGAACAGGCAAAACAAAAGGCACCCGAAGGTGCCTTTTGCATGGACGGAGCCGGAGCTCCGAAAGGGTTCGCGATCACTCCTCGACGAAGGCTTCCTCGCGCTTGTTCTTGACCGAGGGCAGCAGCACGATGATCAGCAGCAGCAGGGCGGCGCCCAGCAGGCCGGCCGACAGCGGACGCGTGACGAACACGCTCCAGTCGCCGCGCGACAGCAGCAGGGCTCGGCGCAGGTTTTCTTCCATCATCGGGCCCAGGATGAAGCCCAGCAGCAAGGGCGCGGGTTCGCAGCCCAGCTTGACGAACAGGTAGCCAATCACACCGAAGATGCCGACCATCCAGATATCGAAGGTGTTGTTGTTGGTCGAATACACGCCGATCGCGCAGAACAGCACGATGGCCGGGAACAGGTAGCGATAGGGCACGGTCAGCAGCTTGATCCACATGCCGATCAGCGGCAGGTTCAGGATGATCAGCATCGCGTTGCCGATCCACATCGAGGCGATCAGGCCCCAGAACAGYTCGGGGTTGCTGGTCATGACCTGCGGGCCGGGCTGGATGTTGTGGATCGTCATGGCGCCCACCATCAGGGCCATCACGGCATTCGGCGGGATGCCCAGCGTCAGCAGCGGGATGAAAGAGGTCTGCGCGCCGGCATTGTTGGCCGACTCGGGCGCGGCCACGCCGCGGATGTTGCCCTGGCCGAAAGCCACTTCGCCCGGCTTCATCTTGATCTTCTTTTCCAGCGCATAGGCCGCGAAGGCCGCCAGCAGGGCGCCGCCGCCCGGCAAAATGCCCAGCGCCGAGCCCAGGAAGGTGCCGCGCAGCACGGCGGGCAGCATGTTCTTGAAATCTTCCTTGGTCGGGAACAGGCCCGAAACCTTGGCCGTGAACACTTCGCGTTCGTGCTCGGGCTGCGCCAGGTTGCTGATGATTTCACCGTAGCCRAACACRCCCATGGCGATGGTCACAAAGCCGATGCCGTCGGTCAGTTCGGGAATGTCGAAGGAAAAGCGCGCGACGCCCGAGTTCACGTCGGTGCCGACCAGGCCCAGCAGCAGGCCCATCACGATCATGGCGATGGCCTTGAGCAGCGAGCCCGAAGCCAGCACCACGGCGCCGATCAGGCCCAGCACCATCAGTGCGAAGTATTCGGCGGGGCCGAACTTGAAGGCCAGTTCGGTCAGCGGCGGCGCGAAAGCGGCCAGGATCAGCGTACCCACGCAACCGGCGAAGAAGGAGCCCAGGCCGGCCGCGGCCAGCGCCGGGCCCGCTCGTCCTTTTCGCGCCATCTGGTAGCCGTCAATACAGGTGACCACCGACGAGGATTCTCCCGGCAGGTTCACCAGGATGGCGGTGGTGGAGCCGCCGTACTGGGCGCCGTAGTAAATACCGGCCAGCATGATCAGCGCCGACACGGGCGGCAGCGCATAGGTGGCAGGCAGCAGCATGGCGATGGTGGCGACCGGGCCGATGCCGGGCAGCACGCCGATCAGCGTACCCAGCAGGCAGCCGATAAAGGCATACACCAGGTTGATGGGCGTGAAGGCCACGCCAAAACCCAGCGAGAGATTTGCAATCAGATCCATTTTTTATATCTCCTTAGCCGATGAAGAAAGGCCACACCGGGAACTGCAGCTTGAGCAGGACGACAAAGGCGAGATAACTGCCGATGGCCAACACGGTCGCAAGGATGAGGGTGTTTTTGAACTTCCAGCCGTCTTCGGCCATGCTGGAAATAAAGGTGAGCGCGTAGATGGCGACGATCATGCCCATGGGGGGCAGCTTGATGCTGGGCAGGCCGCCCAGCAGGACGCCGAAAATCAGGTTGGCCAGGATGATGAAGGCCAGGGGCTTCCATGCCCACTTGCCGATCTTGTCGCCGCCCACGGTTTCCACGACCAGCGCCTTGAAGGTGATGCCGGCGCCCAGGATGGCCATCAGCACGCCCAGCATCAGCGGGAAATAGCCGGGGCCCATGCGGGCGCCTTCGCCCACGTTGTAGGTGGTAGCCCCCCATGCGAACGCCACGCCGACGCCCATGAACATGAGGCCGGAGAAAAAGTCTTTCTGACTCTTGATATTCACGGCTGTCTCCTCAATACATAAAAGAAAGAATCGGTGGATTGTGCATTCAATCCCCCAAGGCCGACATGTGGCTTTCACTTACCTTTCATCAATCTTTCACTTACCCCTCACTTACATGAAGGCAGGGTGCCCTGAAAGAGTGCTGAAAATCCGTGAAAACCCGCAGTCCAGGACCTGTTTACGGCCAGAACAGGCACCGTATTGAGGCCCTGAACAGGCTCTCAAGACAAAGGCGGGGTGGATGCGAGTATTTCTTCGATGGTTGTCAGTCCCTCTGCCACCTTCAGCGCGCCCGCCAGCCGAAGCGGGCGCATGCCTTCGCTGACCGCCTGGCGGCGCAGCGCGTCGATGTTCGGCTCCTTGGAGACCTTTTCCTTGAAGCCTTCGGTGACCGTCAGCAATTCATAGAGGCCCATGCGGCCCCGGAAACCCGTCATGCGGCAGTCTACGCAGCCCACCGGTTTGTAGGGCCGGTAGCCGCCGCTGATCTGCCAGGGCTTGACCAGTTCGGCCAGGGTTTCGCGCGCGGCGCTCTCGTCGGGTTCGCGGCAGCTGGGGCACAGGGTGCGCACCAGCCGCTGGGCCAGCACGCCCAGCATGGTGGCGTTGATCAGGTAAGAAGGAACGCCGAGCTCCATCATGCGCGAGACCGCCGACGGCGCGTCGTTGGTGTGCAGCGTGCTGAACACCAGGTGGCCGGTGAGCGCCGCCTGCACCGCCATCTCGGCGGTCTGCAGGTCGCGGATCTCGCCCACCATGATGATGTCCGGGTCCTGCCGCATCAGCGCGCGCAGGCCTTCGGGGAAATCGAAATCCAGGTGCGCCTGCACTTGCGTCTGGTTGAAGGAGGCCTCGATCATCTCGATCGGGTCCTCGATGGTGCTGACGTTGACCTCTTCGGTCGCCAGGCGCTTGAGCGTGGAATACAGCGTGGTGGTCTTGCCCGAGCCGGTCGGCCCGGTGACCAGGATGATGCCGTGCGGCCGCTTCACCAGGCTTTCCCAGCGGTCGGCGTCGTGCTGCGAAAAACCCAGCGCGTCGAGGTTCTTCACCGTGGTGTCCGGGTCGAAAATCCGCATCACCATTTTTTCGCCGAAGGCCGTGGGCAGCGTCGACAGGCGCATTTCGATCTCGTCGCCGCGCGGGTTGCGCGTCTTGATGCGGCCGTCCTGCGGGCGGCGCTTTTCCACCACGTCCATGCGGCCCAGCAGCTTGATGCGCGCCGTCATCGCGTTGTGCACGCCCATGGGCAGCTGGTAGACCGGGTGCAGCACGCCGTCGATGCGAAAACGGATCACGCCCTGCTCGCGGCGCGGCTCCAGGTGGATGTCGCTGGCGCGCTGGTCGAAGGCGTACTGCCAGAGCCAGTCCACCACCTGCACCACGCCCTGGTCGTTGGCGTCCAGCTGCTTGTTGCTCTTGTTGAGCTCCACCAGCTGCTCGAAACTCGCCGAGCCCGACGCGCTGCCCGATTTGACCGCCGCCTTGACCGATTTGGCCAGCGCGAAAAACTCGGCCGTGAACTTGGTGATCTCCTGCGGGCTGGCCACCACCAGGCGCACGCTGCGCTTGGCCTGGCGCTCCACTTCCTGCACCCAGTCGGTGATGAAGGGTTCGGAGGTGGCGATCACCACCTCGCTGGGCGTCACCTGCACCGGCAGCACCTTGTGGCGCTCGGCATACATGGCCGACATGGTGTCGGCCACCTTGCCCACGTCCACCTTGAGCGGGTCTATGCGCAGGTAGGCCAGGCCGGCCCGGCCCGCCAGCCACTGCGACATGGTCTCGATGTCCAGCGGCTTGCCGTCGGCCAGCCGTGTCATGCCGACGCTGGCCAGCCGCATCAGCGGCGGCTGCGCGCTCTGCACTTGCGAGCAGCGCGCGATGGTGCGTTGCGCTTCGGCGGCGCTGATCACGCCGTCGTCGCCCAGCCACTCCACCAGGATGCGCCAGTCCAGGGGACCGGCGTGGCCCTTTTTCGCATGCTCCCGATGGGGCTTGGTATGGGTCACTGCGTTCATGGGTGGCACTGTACCCCATCCACCGCGGCTTTCGCCACCCTGCCCGGCATCAGCATCAGGCCACCGGTTTGAACAGCCGCAGCCACTTTTTGGCCGGCAGGTCCCAGCGCGACTCGATCACGCCGGCCTGCAGCAGCAGCGCGGCGCGCTCGGGCCGCGTGGGCTCGCGCTGCGCCAGCACCACGGTGTTGCCTTCGCGCGTCGGCGTGAAGGCCCACACCGCTTCGGGGCCGAAGGCTTCGGCGATCTTGGTCAGCGACTGCAGGTAGCTGGAATCGCGGCCGAAGAGGTTTACCGTCATCACGCCGTCCTCGGCCAGCAGCGCGCGGCAGTCGGCGTAGAAATCGGCGCTGTCCAGCACCGGCGCCGCCGCCTCGTGGTCGTAAAGATCCACGTGCAGCAGGTCCACCGTTCCATGATGGGCCGGCTTCTTGATTTCAGCGGCGGCATCGGCCTCGATCACATGCAGCCGCAGGTCGTCGCGCGGCAGCTTGAACCAGACCCGGCAGGCCGTCACCACCTGCGGGTTGATCTCGACGGCCGTCACCTTCATGCGCAGCTTTTTGTAGCAGAACTTGGTCAGCGCGGCCGAGCCCAGGCCCAGCTGCATGGCGTGTTTTTTGGGCATGGCCGCGGCGTCCATGAACAGCAGGCCCGCCATCATGCGCTGCACATACTCGAGCTCGATGTCGTAGGGCGCGTCGCGCAGCATGGAGCCCTGCACCCATTCGGTGCCCAGGTGCAGAAAGCGCACGTCGCCGTAGTCCGAAAAATTGACCTCGGGTAACTCCAGTTCCGCGCTCACTTTGGCCACCTGTTTGGCCATTTCTTTGGCCGTATCTTTTCTTTGCATCAAACCAGTCCGTGTTTTTCAAATACTTCCCGCCAGGCCGCGAGTTTGCGCTCAAAACTCCAGGAGGCGTTCGCCGGGCTGGTCGAGGGTAACTTGTAGACCGGCAAGCCCAGCGCCAGTGTGTGCTTTGAATGCTTGAAGCTTTCGCCGCCGTTGTGGGCGATCGCTTCCAGCGCCGGGCACAGCCGGCGCAGGCTCGCCAGGTCGTTCACTTCCGCGTTGCGGATCGCGCTGTCCAGGCTGCCCTCGCGCTCGCAGGCCGCGTACACGTCCCACAAGCCCAGGCCTTTGGACAGCAGCCATTCGCGGCGGACCTTATAGCCATCGGGCCCCGCATCCGAAGGGCCGGGCGGCCAGAGCGCCTTGAGGATTTTCCAGAAATGGTTTTGCGGGTGGCCGTAGTACTGCTGCGCCGCCAGCGAGGCCGCACCCGGAAAGCTGCCCAGGATGAGCAGGCGCGTATTGCTGGAGACCAGCGGCGCCAGGCCTTCCAGAGGCACCGCCTTCATGCGAGCAGCGCCCCAAGCTTGGGCAGGGCGTGCCGCGCATTGGCCGTGGTCGCGGCCGCCAGCGCGTCCACGCTGATGCCGCGCAGTTCCGCCACCTGCTGCGCGATGCGCGGCAGCTCGCCCGGCTCGTTGCGGCCTTGCGGCTTGCCGGCCTCGCGCTCGGCCGCCGTCGTATAGATCCAGTGCGGCGGGATGTCGGGCGAATCGGTTTCCATCACCAGCGCCTCCAGCGGCAGCTCGCTCGCCAGGCGCCTGAGCTGCAGTGCCGGCTCGAAGGTCACGGCGCCGCCGAAACCTAGCTTGAAACCCAGCTTGAGGAACTCCTCCGCCTGCTGCGCGCTGCCGTTGAACGCATGGCCTATGCCGTGCCAGCCGCCTTCGGGCGCCAGATCGCGCAGGTGCTTGAGCAGCTTGTCGGCCGAGCGCCGCACATGCAGGATCACCGGCAGGCCGTGCTTGCGCGCCAGCTTGAGCTGCTCACGGTAAAAGTGCTCCTGGCGCTCGCGCTGGGGGCTTTGCGTGAGCGCCGGCACGAAGTAGTCCAGGCCGATTTCACCGACCGCCACCAGCCGCGGGTCCTCACGCCTGAGCGCGAGTTCCGCGTCCAGCGCCTGCAGGTCCTCATCACGCGCCTGCGGTACGCACAGCGGGTGTATGCCCAATGCATAGCTGTCCGAGAAGCGGTGCGCCAGCAGCCGCACCGCCTCGAAGTTGAACACACCCACCGCCGGCAGCACGCAGTGCGCCACGCCGTTTGCGGCGGCCCGCGCGCGCACCTCGGCAACGTCGGCGGCCAGTTCCCCGGCGTCCAGGTGGCAATGGGTGTCTATCCAGAAAGTCATGCGCTACGTAGAGGATAAGTAGATGGTGGAAGAAAAAACAACAACGTCGGACTAGTCGCCAAAGATGTTGACACAGAAATGAAATCGGGACACCCTATGCTTTTTTCAGGCGGAACACCCCTTCATGGGTTCCGGTTTTCGCCCCGGTTTCTTTTCAGCTGATCTCCCTACGTCAACCCGTCCAACTCGACATAACAAAGGAAAGCCAAATGAAATTATCCCGCCTGATGAGCCAGATTCTCGGCGCCGGCCTTGTTGCCTCCAGCCTCGCCGGCACCGCCTGGGCGCAAGACCAGAAGTTGCGGCTGATCACCTGGGCCGACTATGTGCCTGCCGACGTGGTGGCGCAGTTCAAGAAGGAAACCGGCATCGACGTCGAGCTGACGCTCTCGAACAACGAGGAAATGATCTCCAAGCTGCGCGCCACCGGCGGCGCCGGCTTCGACCTGGCCCAGCCCTCGCAGGACCGCATCACCGGCCCGCAGCAGGAGTTCGGCATCTACAAGCCCATGGACCTCAGCAAGATCAAGTCCGATCTCTTCATCCCCTCCATGCTGGATGCCACCAAAAAGAACACCACGCTGGACGGCAAGGTCTACGGCCTGCCGCACATCTGGGGCACCGACGGCCTGGTCGTCAACACCAAGCTGGCCAAGATGGCCGACTACCCCGACCTCTGCAAGGCCGAGTTCAAGGGCAAGACCGCCGTGCGCCTGAAGCGCCCCACCCTGCTGGCCTTCGCCTTCGCTTCCGGCAAGGACCCCTTCGCGCTGTACAAGGACCCGAAAGCCTACGGCGCGCTGATGGACGAAGTCGGCAAGACCATGATTGCCTGCAAGGGCAACATCAAGTTCTACTGGGACAACAAGGACCAGTTGCTCAACGGCATGCGCGCCGGCGAAGTCGTGGGCGCCATGATGTGGGACACCGGCGGCTGGAAGCTCAATGGCGAGAAACCCGAAATCCAGTTCATCGCGCCCAAGTCCGGCGCCCTCGGCTGGATAGACACCTTCGCCATCCCCGCCAAAGGCCGCAACGATGCCGCCGCCTATGCCTGGATCAACTTCAACATGCGCCCTGAAATCGCCGCCAAGGTCGCGGGCTCGGCCGGCAACTTCACCGCCTCCAAGGGCGCCGACCAGCTGGCCGACCCCAAGCTCAAGGCCCAGTTCGCCGCCAGCTTCCCTGAAGCCGCGCTGAAAAACGTCAAGTGGTATCCCGCAGTGCCCGCCGGCATCGAGGACATCGAAGGCCGCGTGCTCGACCGCATCAAGGCAGCGCAGTAAACCGCCACCTCCGCGCCCACGGTGCACGCAGACCTGCAAGCCGAGCACGTCGGTRAAACCTACGCCGGCCAGCCCGCCGTGAAGGATTTGTCCTTCACGGTGGAGCGCGGCAGCTTCTTCTCCATCCTCGGCCCCTCGGGCTGCGGCAAGACCACGCTGCTGCGCATGATCGCCGGCTTTCTGTCGCCCGACGCGGGCCAGATCCACATCGGCGGCAAGCCCATGAACGGCGTGCCGCCCAACCAGCGGCCCGTCAACATGGTGTTCCAGCACCTGGCGCTGTTTCCCATGATGTCCGTCGGCGAAAACGTCGGCTACGGCCTGGCGCGGCGCGGCCTCTCGCGCACCGACATCGCTACCAAGGTCGGCGCCATGCTGGAGCGCGTGAGCCTGCCCGGCATGCAGGACAAGCGCGTCGACCAGCTCTCGGGCGGGCAGCGCCAGCGCGTGGCCATCGCGCGCAGCCTGGTGCTCGAGCCCACGCTGCTGCTGCTCGACGAGCCGCTGGGCGCGCTCGACCTCAAGCTGCGCGAGCACATGAAGGTCGAGCTCAAGCAGCTGCAGGCCGCCTTCGGCACCACCTTTGTTTACATCACGCACGACCAGTCCGAGGCCCTGGTGCTGTCCGACCACGTCGCGGTGATGAACGCCGGCAGCTTCGAGCAGGTCGGCACGCCGCAGCAGCTGTATTACCAGCCGCAAACCCCGTTCGTCGCCGGCTTTGTGGGCGCCAACAACAAGCTGGCCGCCAGCACCGGCGCCGCCGGCGCGGAGGCCGGCAGCGTGGTCAAGCTCACCACCGGCGACGGCCTGGCCCTGCGTGCCCGCGCCGCCGGCCGGCTGCAGCCCGAGCAGGCGGTGCAGGCCTTTGTGCGGCCCGAGGCCATCAACCTGGCGCGCGACGCGACCGAGCTGCCGGCCAACCACACGGTCTACGCCGGCCAGGTCGAAAGCCTGTTGTTCGACGGCGCCAACTCCGCCGTGCTGCTGCGCGAGACCGCCAGCCGCACCGAGTTCCGCATCGCGCTGCCGCAGACCGGGCGCTTCGCCGACCTGCGCATCGGCGAGACAGTCGCCTTCAGCTTCGACCCCGAGCAGGCTGTCTGCTTCGGCAATACCTGAGGCCGCAGCCATGCAAGCCGCGGCCGTCCTGCCCTCCACCGGTGGTTCGGGTTCGGGCCCCTCGCAGGCCAGGCTGATCCTGTTGCTGCTGCTGGCGCCGGCCCTGGTCTGGCTAATCGGCCTGATCGTGCTGCCGCACATAGACCTCGCCGTGCTGTCGCTGCGTGAGCGCGTCGCACCGCGCCAGTACGCGCCCAGCTTTGCGCAGTACCGCACCTTTGTCGAGGAACCGCTGTACTGGCACACCTTTGTGCGCACGGCGCTGATGTCCATCCTGGCCACCGGCATCACGCTGCTGCTGGCCTTCCCGATTGCGTGGACCATCGCCAAGCTGGTGCGCGGCCGCGCCAAGTCGCTGCTGCTGGTGATGTGCCTGATCCCCTTCTGGGTCAGCGAAACCGTGCGCACCCTGGGCTGGATGATTTTGCTGCGCGAATCCGGCGTGCTGCCCGCCGTGCTGGTGCAGCTGGGCATCACCGGCGCGCCCGTCGAGCTGCTCTACCGCGACGCCACCATCCTGGTCGGTCTGGTCTACACCTCCATGCTCTTCATGGTCGTGCCGCTGATCAGCGCGCTCGAAAGCCTGGACGACACGCTCATTGAAGCCGCCTACGACCTGGGCGGCAACGGCCCGTCCATACTGCGCCAGATCRTCATCCCGCATGCCGCGCCCGGCATCCTGGCCGGCTGCATCGTGGTCTTCATGCTGACCCTGGGCAACTACCTCACGCC